>CAJXJP010000042.1 GCA_913055215.1 uncultured Candidatus Altimarinota bacterium
AAAATAATTAATTTTTTATAAAATTTATATGTTTGTTGTAATTGATGGAATTGATGGAAGTTGAAAGTGAACACAAATTGAATTAGTTTCTGAAGAACTAAAAAAAGAAGGAAACAACGTTCTTGTTTTAGACTTTCCAAGATACTGAGAAAAATCAGCGTTTATGGTAGAAAAATACCTCAATGGTGAATATGGAAAAGATATTTCAGCAAAACTTGCATCTTTATTTTATGCTGTTGATAGATTTGAATCGTATCAAGAATGAAAACAAGATTTTGGTAAATATGATTATATTCTTTCAAACCGTTATGTTTCAGCAAATATGATTCACCAGGCTTGAAAAATCGAAAATAAGCAAGAAAGAGAAGAATTTCTAAATTGGTTAGAGGAATTAGAATATGGAATATTTTGAATACCAAAACCAGATAAAACAATTTTTCTAAATGTTTCACCAGAAATGAGCCAAAAACTTGTATTAAAAAAAGCTGAAAGAGAATATTTGAAAGATGGAAAAAAAATGGATCTTCATGAAGAAGATAAAAATCATTTAATTCATGCCCATTCTTCTGCTATGGAAATAGTAAATTCTCATCCCGATTGGATTAAAATTGATTGCCAATCTGGAGAAAGTATGAGATCAATAGAAGAAATAACACAAGATATTTTAAAAGAAATCAAAACAAAAAAATAAACCCAAAGGGTTTATTTTTTTGTTTTGTAGAAAAATGTGATTTGCAAGAAACCAAAAATGATTTCAGTGAAGAAAAAACTCAATAATAATAAGGAAATATTATAATAGCATAGATAAAATAAAATAATTCCTGCCAATACCAAACGAATGACTGCATCATAATATCCAAGCAATCTGCTTGCATGTTTTATACGTAAAATTGCCCAGAAAAAAGAAACCGCTCCTAGCATATTTACAAATATCATGTGAATAGGATCAAAAGATCAAAAACTATGTGCTAATCAAAAATCGCTATGTATAATGTTGAGAAAATCTATTAAAAATATACTTGTAATCGGTATTGTTAGAACTCAAGTTACAAATAAATCATACCATGCGCTAGTTTTTATTAATTTAATAAAAGTTATTTGATTCATAGATTTTTTTTAAGTTATATGGAATATGATTGTATTTTAAAATCAAAATATATCAAAATATTATAAATTTATTATTATTTTTTGTAAATTGATTGAAATAATTTATAATTTTTATGTTTCAATTATATATTAAAAAATATCATGGAAACTACAAAAAACAAAGGAGATAAATGAGAACTAATAGCTATAAAGTATTTACAAAATAAACATTATGTTATCAAAGATACCAATTATAAATTTGGGAGATTTTGAGAAATCGATGTTATCGCTGAAAAAGATGGTAAATATTATTTTATAGAAGTGAAATACAGATCAAATAATAAATTTTGAACAGGAGAGGAAAGCATTACTCATTCAAAATTATTTAAATTGGAAAAATCAATTTATGCCTACTGTATGAAAAATAAAATCAATAATGAAAATATTTCATTTGAAGTTATATCCATTACAAAAAATATTTCATCATACAGAGTCACACATTATAAAAACCTTTCCATGACTTAAATCTCTAATCTTAAGATACAATTAAGGTTTGAGAGTAATTTAGATTTAGTTACATTTATAATTACACAAATATGAAAACAGAAAACATTCAAGATGCATTTGAAAATGCCAGAAAACAAATTAGACAAGCATGTGACCTTTATGATGAATGTCGCTTAGATGAAAATAAATATGAGCTTATTTCATACCCAAGAAGAATATTAGAAGTAAATATTCCGGTTATGATGGATAATGGAAAAATTAAAACATTTACTTGATTCCGTTCTCAACACAATGACGCAAGATGACCTTTTAAATGAGGAATTCGTTTCCACCAAGATGTAAACAGAGAAGAAGTAAAAGCTCTTTCTATGTGGATGAGTTTTAAATGTGCAGTAATTGATATCCCACTAGGATGAGGAAAAGGTGGAATTATAGTTAATCCAAAAGAATTATCAGAAAATGAACTTGAAAAACTTTCAAGAGGATATGTTCGTGAATTATATAAATATATTGGTCCTGAACAAGACGTTCCTGCTCCAGATGTGAATACAAATCCAAAAATTATGAGCTGGATGATGGATGAATATTCTTTACTTGTTTGAAAATATTCACCAGGTTCGTTTACTGGAAAACCGTTAAGCTCTGGATGATCTGCATGAAGAGCCGCTGCAACTGCCCAAGGTGGAATTTATGTATTAGAAGAAATTCTAAGACTCAATAATGATGAAATTAAAGGGAAAACAATTGCAATTCAATGAGCTGGAAATGCAGGATTAACTGCTGCAAAAATATTGAGTAACTTGTGAGCAATTATAGTATGAATTTCTGATTCAAAATGAGGGATTTATAATAAAAGTTGATTGAAAATTGATGAAATTGAAAATTTAAAATCTCAAAGAAAATCAGTTATAGAATATTCAGATGCAGAAATATTATGAGAAAAAGAAGTATTAGAAAAAGAATGTGATATCTTAATTCCTGCGGCACTTGAAAATCAAATAACAGAGGGAAATGCTGGAAAAATAAATACTAAAATTATTCTTGAACTAGCTAATGGTCCAATTACACCGGAAGCAGATGCAATTCTAAACAATAAAAATATTATGGTTATTCCAGATATTTTAGCTAATTCATGAGGAGTAATGGTAAGTTATTTTGAACAAGTTCAAAATAATATGAACTTTTATTGGTCAGCTGAAGAAATAGACCAAAGATTAAAAGACAAAATCACAACAGCTGCAAATGCTGTATATTCTACTTCTAAAGAATATAAATCCCACCTAAGAAGTGCTGCTTATATTGTATCAATGAAAAGAATTTTCTCCGCAATGAAAGACAGAGGAGAAGTATCATAATAATAAATTAAATGAATCTTTTAAAAAAATTTAAAACATCCGATCGTGTTTCAATAACATTCGTTGCAGTAAATATTCTATCAATGATGGTTCTTTTACTGGTTATAAATATAATGTATTTTTACCTTTGGTATGAAGATCAAAAAGGGGAAAGCCATTATGATATGAATGTAAATTATAACTCATTTATTGCTGATAAAAAACATGATAATTTTGCTGCATTTCAAGATTATATATTACAAAAAAATACAATTATTATACCTGAGGATGGGGAATTAATGTGTTCTGAGTGAGTCGGATCAATACTACACAACAATCAAGATGAATTAGAAAAACTCAATGATTCGTATTTTTATAAATATAAAGATAAAATTTACTTTATCTTTGCTGAAAAATATGAGTGAATATGAGAGGTAAAAGTGCTTTTTGATACAACTCAGTATATAAAATCACAAATAATGATAATAAAAGTCAGCTTAATAGTAATGATTTTATCAATTATTATTTCTTATGCGATGTGAAAATTGATGACTGCATATGTTTTACGTGATTTGAAAACTATTGCTGAAAAAGCTGAAAATATAGACACTGATAATTTTGAAAAATTCGATGTACATTGATGTAAATGAGATGAAATCTGCATATTAGCAAATACAATTAATAATTCTTTTGTTAAAATCAATCAGCAAACTTCGAATTTAAAACAATTTATTACAGATGTCTCCCATGAATTCAAAACACCGCTTATGGTGATAAATTCAAAAATTGATTTATATAGAAAATTAGAAGAAAAATGAAAAGCAACACCTCAAGAACTCGATAAACTTCTCACTACCATTAAACAAAGAACAAAAAAATTGAACAACATCCTTGAAACACTCTTTGTTTTTTCAAGAAAGTTGGAAGGAATAGATAAAATTAAAAGTAAAGATATTGATATGTCAAACTATATTCCTGCATATATAGATGACTACATAGCGAATTCTTCACAAGATATTGAAATTGAATATAATATTACTAAATCAGTAATAAAATCTATTGATATAGAGTTATTTAACATTATAATAGATAATCTCTTATCCAATGCTATAAAATTTTCATGAAATGAAAAAATCATAAAAATAGGACTTACAGATGACCAATTTTACATAAAAGATAATGGTCCAGGGATAGATAAAGATAACCTTGAAAAAATCTGGGGTAAATTTTATAGGCAAGATACCAATATTGAAGGATTCTGAGTTTGACTGTTTCTTGTAAAAAGGGTTACAGAAGTATTTAATTGGAAAATTAACGTTCTTAGTCAAAAATGAAAAGGGGCTAAGTTTATTATCCAATTTTAATTTTTGATTATAATATTATGAAAAAATTATTATTAATAGAAGACAACTTCGAAATCTCCGAAAATATTAAAGAATATCTCGAACTCGAAGAATTTCAGGTTGATTCTGTCTCAGATTGAGCAGAAGGTCTCGATAAAGCCATGCAACATAATTATGATTTAATCTTATTAGATCTAATGTTACCAAATGTTGATGGATTCACTATAGCAAAAAAGCTACAGAAAAAATCAGAAACACCAATTATTATGATTACGGCTAAAGATTCGATAGATGATAAATTACTAGGTTTTGACTATGGGGTTTCAGATTATATTGTTAAACCTTTTGATCTTAGGGAATTGGAAGCACGTATTAATTCAATTTTTAAACGTAAAGAAAATAGTTCAAAACTACGTCATAACGATTTAGAAATTGATATTGTTAATCGTATTTTTGTAAAAGCAAACAATGATGTTTTACTTACACAAAAAGAATTTTTAATCTTAGAATTGTTAGTTAAAAACAGAGGGAAACCAATTTCTCGTACTGATATAATTGAACATGCATGGTGAGGTTGAGATGCGATGTTTGATTCAGATTCTAAACTTGATGTTTATATTTCAAATATAAGACATAAATTATCAAAAGACCTTATTCATACGATTAAATGATTTGGCTACAGAGTAGTATAAAAAAAAAGAAGACTTATAAGTCTTCTTTTTTTATTTCTTTTCTTTTAATAATTTTTTATAAAACAAGTAATAGTAACTTCCATTTCCTTTAAATAAAATTGGTTCAAAAATTATTTGGTCATTAATTCCTGATACTATACTTTTTTCGAAGAAATCTAAAGATTTTGCTTTATGATATCCATAAAAAAATGTATGTCCGTATATATCTTGTTTATCATTTATAATAACATTTTCTTCTACAACTTTTATTTTTTTAGAAATAGGTTCTTTATTCGTTCAATATCTACTTATTGTATTGTTTAATAATTTTTTATCTGTTGTAACACAAAGTACCGGTTGTTTTATTCAAATTGCAGAGCTTGATCCGTGTCCACTAAAAGACATAAATGTTGTTTTTTCTTCATGAGTAAAATCTGTTTTATTAGGATGCCATCCTAAATACGGATTTGCCATTCTCAGTACAGAAGTTTTGAAATAGTTTTGCATAGCATTTTTCTTTATGTCTTCAATTTTTGCAGAAGTCGCATATCTATGGTCAAACTTATTCCATCTCCACATATGAACGTTAAATCATGTTTTACTTTTATTCCAGACTTTGTTATATTTTTGATAATTTTGTGAATAGTAGTATCAAATCAGCTCTGCTTCATTTTCAAAACCTTCATCTTGAGATATTTTGAAATTACTTGGACAAACATCAATTGCAGCTTCTCCATTTAAACATTTTGTTCATCAATCTTTACATTTTCTTTCTGTATAAATTTGATTCCCATAATATTGTTTTTTACTCAGTGCAAATTTATTATTAAAATAAATAAAGTCTCACTTTTCAACAATTTTAGATTTTGCTTCTCTTTCAACTTCTTTATAAAAACTATCCATACCTGTTGTCGATTCTTTTAAATATTTTTTATAGTTTTCATTTTTATTTCCTGATTTATCTCTTGTGCAGGCTAGCGATAACTTTTTTTGACAATTTGTTACAGTTTTTTTCCCATCATAATAACTACATGATTGTTTTCCTCAAATAATCCAAGAATCTAACTTGTTTTTACTTTTGAGCATAATATTTGCATCAATTGATTCTGTTTGAGTTTTCCACAAATAGCCATACTCTTTTTTACATAAATCAACCGATATATTTGATGCTTCTTTATATGAGTATTTTTTTGATGTTCATTTATATAGTCATTGCACCATTTTTGTTGGATCTTGTTCTTTTAATTCGTCTTTTTTACATGCAAATCTTAATTTGTATGAATCTTTTGCGGCTGGAACATAACGTGAAATTTTTCCGTATTGAGCGAATCTATTCCATTCGTATCCATTCATTTTATATTCACTTCAACCTCCACCATTTTTGTCATAATAAAAATGTGTATTGTTTGGTAAATTTTTATAATATCATGGAATTGTAAGCCAAAAATCAGCTTTTGGATAAGCATTTACTAATGCCTTTACTCAAGCTCTATCTTCTTTTATCAACTTCCATTCGTTTCCAAATTCAGTTTTACACAAATCTTCTTTTATAATTTCTACTCCTTTATAATGATTTTTTGTAAGTCTATATTTATTATTAACTACTTTGTTCACAGGATCGATAATACAAGCAACTTTTTGTTTAGATTCACAAGAAACTTCTTCTGTTTTATAACCAGGTCCATAAGTATAACATTTCTTATTCTTTTCTGGAGATTTATTCCACATTGTCGCATCTTGTCTTGCGCTGAGCATGATATGAGCATCAATTCATTTTCAAGTATCTCTTGTCCATTCTCATCATAAATCTGTTTTACAAACATTTTTATATTTATAATCATTTAGAGAATAATATCAGTTTGTTGCTTGATATAAACCTTGGACAATTTTAGAATCTTCGTCTTTAATTGTTTCTTTTTCTTCAACTGTGTCATTTGCAGTGCTAGGAGTTGAATCTATTTCTGCTGAGACAAATGCTTTATCTGAGTGTATTTTGAGTTCGTTTATAAATTTTGTTTTTGAAGGGTTATTTTTATATTTTTCTAATAAATTATTGATAGCTTTATCAACTTTAATTTTATATGCTGCTTTTTGTTTTAATGACATTCATGCAGTTTTTTGTTCAATTCCTTTTAAAAATGCTTTTACATTTGCCGATAAATATTGATCTGTTTGCTTTTCATCATCTGTTTGAGATCCTCCAAAACAACTTGCCGATGTACAAATATTGTAATAATATTTTCTGTCATTTTTTTGAATACATGCGCCACGTTCATAGCCTGGAAATAACTTATTATTTTCAGAACGAGCATCTTCACAGCCTTTTTTCGTCTCATATCATTGTGATATAAGTCATTGAGCAGATACACTATTTATTCCAATAAATGAAATAATTAAGTATCCGAGAAATAATGAAACTTTTTTCATAATATATAGATAAAATTAATAATATGTTGTAAGTATATAATACATTTATTCGTATAGCAAAAAAACTAGATAAATTATGCATTAATTTTATCTAGTTTTTCAGATATTTGGCAGAGTTGAATAATTGAGCTTCTCAGTTCTCAAAAACTCAAGTTTCCATCATGAATTTTTTGGTATAGTTCTCTGTAATAAATCTCAAGAGAATAACTATTAGGGATAATTTGTATATTTTTAGAAGGGTAATGTTCGATATACTGTTGTAAATCTAATTCATTATTATGAAAATATTTATTGATAATTCCAAATAGGGAATATGCCTGTGCTTTATAATCAAATTCAATTGGAGTAATTTGTAATATTCTAGCTATTTCACTCTGTGTTTGCTCTGTTCTCAGTTGGACTTCTGTGCGTTGTTCTTGAACCATATATTTTAATGCTTCCTGATCTTGGACTTGAAATTTATTCAGTATATTTTCCATTTTCAATAAATTATTATATACAATATAGTTTTATTATACTGACACGGTATTAACAAAACATTAACAAAGAGCAAAAAAGTTATATAATCATTAAAATTATTATTTTATATTATTTCATGCTTACGTTTTTTAGTTCACTCGAATCAAAATTTTTTATTTACCTTCTTTCTCAAAGAAGAAATTTCATACCAATACTATCAATATATTTTTTGAGTCTACCTGATACTACAGCTCAACAATTATGAGTGTTTACCGCTATTTGATACTTTGCTTCATTTTTGTTAGAAATACCTTCTGGTTATATTTCTGACAGATTCTGACACAAAAGAACCTTGATTCTATCAAAAGTTCTCCAAGCCTTATCCGTACTATTATTTATAATCTGATATTTTATTCCTGGAGAATATAACTTTTACGTTTTTGTCATTGCCATGATAACGCAAACAATTTGATTTTCATTTTTTTCATGAACAACTTCAGCATATTTTCATGAGATATTAGAAGAACAAGGAAGAGGGAAAGAGTATTGAAAAGAATTAGCTCATCTTAGATGAAAAGTTTCTCTACTCAGTGCATTTATAATTTTAGCACTTCCTTTTCTTACAACTTTACATATTTTATGGCCTTTTATTATCTGATTCATTTTTGATATTCTCTGACTTATTGTTTTATTTTTCTTACCAAAATGAAACAAAATAGAAACATATTCAAAGTCACAAAAATCTATTCTTCAGGTTTTGAAAGAAGCAAAACAATCTAAAAGTCTTCATGTTTCAATCTTTTTATGACTAGCTATTTGATTTTTCTTATGAGAACATCCATATAGAACTATTTATCTGCAAGATTTATGATATCCAATTGTATTAATTTGAGCAATAATGGCCTGATCTAGAATTGTTTGGTTTTTAGTTTGAAAATATGCATATATTTTAGAAAGAATTTTTACATTTAGACAACATTTGTTTTTCGAAACAATTCTATTTCCAGTATGTTTATTTATGGTATTTTTCTTTTCAAATCCATACTTGGTCAGCTTGATTTTCATTTTTATGATCTGATATCAACATGGAAGAAAACCTATCTTAGAACAATATTTAATCGATAATCACATCAGTGATAAACGTTATAAAGCAACTTTACTGTCTCTCGAATCACAGGTAAGTTCAATACTCAGTGCAGCAATTAGTTTTGGAATAGGTTTTATTATGGCATATTCATATAAAATCGGTTATTTAACTTTATCAGCAGGTTTATTTTTCTGTATGATTATTAGTTTTTACTTTATATTTAGAAACAAAAAATGAGAAGTTTTATAACTTCTCATTTTTTTATAAACCCTATAATGAACAATAAGAACAATATATCAAATATTTGTTTTGTTGTATATTTTATGTTAGGATATCATTACTGTTATAAAAGGGGATTTTTTATGAATAATTGCTATGAGCTTTCACTTTTTGATATCATTGTAAACGCTATCCTTTCTGCTACGGGAGATTCAAAAAGATTTTGGGTTAAACCCTATGCTGCTGGGAAAGCGATTCATGCTAAGAAATTACATGACCTCAAAGATGAAGAAAAAGTTGATTTTGTTGAAAAAGTTACATTAATCCATGGTGTTCTTGAGTCAAAGTCTTTACTTAATATTCGTATTAAGAAAGAAGGAGCGAGAAGTGAACAAACAATAAATGCTGAAATCGAATTCAATGATTTGCAAGAATTAAAACAGTATTTCAACTATAGAAATGAATTAGTCTTTAGATAAATTTATTTTTATATAACTGAGCCAAATTTTGGCTCTTTTTTTAAAAAAAGAACAAATAAAAAAAGACTTACAAAAGTAAGTCTTTTTTTATGTTTATATATCAAATTGGTATCGCCACGGAGAATCGAACTCCGGTTGCCTGGATGAAAACCAGGAGTCCTAACCACTAGACGATGGCGACACGGACATTTCTTTCTTTCGAAAGCAGAAGTATTCTATTGAAAATCAGAAATAGTCAAAACTTTTTTTTCAAAAAATATAAAAGCCTTTTAAAAATATAGTTTTTATCTCTATTTTAAGGGAAATATAAAATATATTTATTTATAAAAAAAGAAGCGCCTTGCGCTTCTTTTTTTATAAAACCATGATAATCATTCAAATCATAATACATGTTGCAAAACATAATTTTTTAATTACTTGTTTTTCATTAAAGAACATAGCTCCTGCAATAATTGCCCAAAACATTTCTCATACTCTTTTTACAGCCGTTGCTTCAGATGCATTCAAATATACATAAACATAACTAAGCATTAATCCAGAAATAGAAATTACGATTGCTTGTACATAAAATATTTTTTCTTCTTTTAAGATTTCATAACCAGATAATTTATCTCTTTTATAATTTGAAATTAAAAAGAAAATAAGAACTCAGATCCGCATAATTCATTGATCAATTTCAACTGAATTTCAATAATGACTGATAGAATATTTAAACAATGAGATTGTAGCTACAGCATTTACTGCTGTGAATAATGCATAATACCATCATTTCCAATCAAAAGTTTTAGTATTGGTATTAAAAATGAAGAATGCAAACAATATAATTCAAATTCAAATAAGAGAATTTTGAGTAAAGTTATAACCCAAAATTATATCGACAAATACTAATAAGGGGATAGTTAATATTCTTAAAATAGAAAAAGTAGATCTATCACATTTTTTGAGTGCCAATAATGTTATTTTTGTCTGAGCTATTTCTAAAACTAATCTTACCGCTAACAAAGGTATACTTGCAACTGCAAAGTTCAGTGTCATCGTTCACGAATAATATTTATAGAGTGCCACAATAGCATATATTATAATCGAAATCGTCATAGTTACGACACCAACTTTCATATAATGGTAATTTTTTGTTTTTTCTTTTGTAATAGAATTGTTCAGCTCACCAAATAATGTAGCTATAAATCAGAGGACTAATCAGATCATTTTGTTTTGTGTTAATTATTGACATAAAAGTATAGATTTTTTTTTGTTCTGCAAATTTTTTGAATACACTAAGTAAAATTATTTTTATAAAATAAAGGAAAATATGATCGAAAATGAAAAAATAAACGAAAATATAGTTGAAAAATCGCATGAAAAACATGAATGAGAAGAGAGAAATATTAATAAATATACATTTTATAAAAAGTTAAAAGAAATTCCAAAATGGAAATATGTGATTGTTTGATTTTTCTTTTTCTTAATAGCTTTTTGGCTATTTTGCTACTCACAAGTTAAGAGAATTGAAACGCTAGCAACATTTCCAGCGGTAGCTCTAAATGTACAAGACTTAGTAGGGCATGTTTCCACAGATTTGGAATTCGAAGATATCAACATAACAGATTCTAAAGGAAATAATGTAAATGGTCTCTATCTAAAAAATGACAATAAAGATGCTGAAACTGTTTATTATTTTCATGGAAACGGAGGACCTCTTTCTTACTTTTATAGTGAAATAAAATATATTCACTCTCTTGGTTATAATGTTATGGCCTATGATTATCCTGGTTATGGAAAATCAATGGGCTTTCCACATAAAGAAAATGTAGATGAGTTCTCAAAACTCTTTTATGAATATATTCAATCAAACAAAAACTTAAACGAAAAGAATTTAATCTTATGGGGATATAGTATTTGAACTGCTGTAGTAACAGATTTTGCATCAAAAAATGATTTTCAAAAATTAATTCTCGTTTCTCCTTTAGCCTCTCGTTATGACATGAGTGAAAAACTTTTTTGAATTCCTCTTCAATCGTATTTAGGGAAATGAAATTCTTATGTTACAAAAGATCTTGTAAAAGATTTTACACAACCAGTTTTGATTATTCATGGAAATACAGATAAAATTGTTCCTTATAAGCAGGGCGAAATGGTTTTCGATAATTATGGAAACAACACACAAGCTCTAAAAAGTTTTATAGAAATAGATAATTTTGGTCACAATGGAATTATTGATATTTATGGAAACGCATTAGAAATGAAAATTCGTGAATTTTTAAGAAATAATACATTAAAATTTCAAAAAAATATTCTAAATACAGAAAATATAAAATCATGGGAAAATGATACCTACCTTTATCATAAAGTGTATACTTCTGATTTAGATACTGATGAATCACTAACAAAATTTGTAAACGATAAAGTTTCATTTACAAACAAAGCCTATATTCCAAAAAATCTTGTAAAATTTGGAAATAAGTACCTAAAAAATGGGAAAGGGAACTCTACATTAAGAGCTGATATCTTACCTCAACTTAATGCGTTATCGAAATCATTTTATGAACAATTTGGAGTAAGATTTACTGTAAATTCTGCCTATCGTTCATATAGATATCAAAAATGAATAAAAGACAGAGGCTGTCCTGATTATCTCTGTGCAAAGGCATGATACTCTGAACATCAATCTGGTTTAGGGTTTGATATATTTGCTATCGAAACAGAGCAGTATTGGAAAAATAATAAAAATTTGTGGAAATACTTTCAATGGTTAAAAGTTGAAGCTCCAAAATACGGTTTTACAAACACATATCAAAAAGGGAAAGAGGTCGATGGATATGCTGTTGAGCCATGGCATTGGAGATATGTAGGAAAAGACTTAGCACTCTATTTATCAAAAAAAGATATAACTTTTGCTGAATATTATTACCAACAAAAAAAAGAATCGAATTAATCGATTCTTTTTT
>CAJXJP010000043.1 GCA_913055215.1 uncultured Candidatus Altimarinota bacterium
AAAAAACCTAGATTAAAAATCTAGGTTTTTTATTTTCTTCACACATACATTAATTCCACATTAACAAAACAATACTTTTTTAGTAATTGTATTGACTGTGTTTTTAAAAATGATATACTTGTCAGGTTCTATATTCTTTTAACCAGAAAGCTTTAAGGAGGCAATTTTGTTCGCTAAGATGGGGTGGGATAAAACTTCACCGTCGCACAAATTGAAAGTAATAGAAGAGGTGGTAGATGGATCTGCAATTTTGTGGAGATATAGACCTGATTATAAAAAACCCAATTCAGAATCACTGGGGACAACTATAAAGATTGAGCAACTGCTATACAAAAATATAAATATATTAGCAGGGATTAACCTTTACTTTCATGTAAGTAAAGATGTAACTTATCAAAAAATAGCCGCTCGAGTTATTGATAAATACATGGTTACCTATAAAGATGATTTTCGTAAAGATTATTATAACGAAATTTTATCTTTTGCGACGTGTGAAGCACAAAGTATGCGTGAGATACCATCAACTGATGACTTTGATCGTATAACATCATCAAATTGTGTAATCTCCAAAGTTATAAGGCTTAATACATTAGCTGATCAAATTGATGAATTACCATATATTGATTTAGATAATGTATATGATTTCGAAGATTATAGAATAGCATTAAAGGAATTTGCTGAACTACAGGGGACTCAAGAGATCTTTTTAAGACATTTTGAAAATGTTATGTTAGCAATTCTAACTAAATCAAAATATTCGCTTGCTGAATACTTACGTTTATTTGCGTTATTGGACTGTAAACAAAAATTTTGCAAATCCTTTAACTGTGAACTTTTTGCAGAAATATTATATAAAAAATTGCAAATCTCACACAAATACAAGATTTAGAATTAAAAGTAGCCTTCGGGCTACTTTTTTTGTCTTTAAATTTTACACAAGCATATTTTTTTGTATTATTTGAAAGAATTCTTATTCCTTTAATATTCTTTTATGAATCTTATAAAACTGAAACAGAAATTAAAAGGTCTTATTGCTTTAGATAATCCTTTTCGTCTACTTTATCATAAAGTAAGAGCAATTTGCGCAAATGTTATGTATGGATTTCCTTCTCGCGATATGATTATTATTTGAGTAACTGGTACGAATGGAAAAACTACGACTTCAAATATTATTGCAAAATGATTAAGACAAGCTGGAATTAAAACATTTATGTTTTCGACAGTAAATATCATTATAGATAAAGAAGAATATACAAATGATACTAAAATGACATCTCCAGATGCATTTGAACTTCAAAGATTATTAAAAGTTGCAAAACAAAGATGATGTACTCATGCGGTAATTGAAACTGCGAGTCACGGGATTAAAATGCATAGAAACTGGGGGATTAATTATGATATTGCAGTATTAACAAATATTACTCAAGATCATCTGGATTTACATAAAACTATGAACGATTATGTAAATACAAAATTAAAATTATTTAAAAACCTTATTCTTTCTAGAAGAAAAAATAATATCAAAAAAACAGCAATTATAAATGCTGAGAGTGAATATAAAGAAAGATTTTTATGAGAAACTTATGATAATCTTCATATTTATGGGAATTGAGAAAAATCAGATCTAGTAGCTAAAAATATTACTGCTGATATTGATGGAATGAAATTTGATGTTACATATCCAGGACAAACTATTAGAGTTGAAACTGTACTAAGATGAGATTTTAATGTTTATAATATCCTTGCTGCAATTGGAGTTTATATTTCTCTTTGAATTAAACCTGAACAAATCAATGATATGGTTAAGGTGGTAACATGAGTTCCAGGAAGAATGGAAGAAGTTCCAAATGCAGAATGATATAAAATCTTCATTGATTATGCTCATACTCCAGATGCTCTAGAACAAGTTTTAAAAAACTTAAGAGCTATTAAATGAATCAATAGAATAATTACAGTTTTCTGAGCAACATGAGATAGAGATACAACAAAAAGACCAATTATGGGTGAAATTGTTTCTAGATTATCAGACGTGGTTGTTCTTACTCAAGATGATGATTATACTGAAAATACTGAAACAATTATTAAAGATGTTATTCCTGGAATTGAAAGAAAAGAAGGAGAAGATTTTTGGATTATTCCTGATAGAAAAGAAGCTATTAGAAATGCATTAATCGTAGCAGAATCAAATGACTTAGTACTCGTTGCAGGTAAATGAGACGAACACGTTATGGTTACAAATGAATGATTAGTTGATTGGCATGATAAAGCAGTTGTAAATGAAATACTTTCAGGTTTAGATGCAAATAAAATTATTAAATAAAAATAAAAGATAAAACATATGTTTTATCTTTTATTTTTAACTTTTTTTCTTATACTAAAGACGAAAAAGAATTATTCATTAAATATTGAAAAAGTGAGCTTATACCTGAAATATCGTCCACAAGATTTTGAAAATTTAGAATGACAAAAATTTATAAAACAAACATTGCAAAAAGCTGTATTAGATGACAAAACGGTTTGAGCATACCTTTTCTGTGGTCCTAGATGAACAGGGAAGACTTCAAGTGCTAGAATTTTTGCTAAAGCTATTAATTGTTTGAATCCAAGTAATTGAAATCCTTGTCTTGAGTGTGGTGTTTGTAAAGAATTCGCTTCAGATAGTTTAGTAGACATCATGGAAATTGATGCAGCTTCTCATACTTGAGTAGATAATATCCGTGAGATTATTGAGAGAGCTCAGTTTGCACCAAATAAAACAAAATATAAAATCTACATTATTGATGAAGTACATATGCTTTCTAAATGAGCATTTAATGCACTTCTGAAAATATTAGAAGAACCACCATCACATGTGAAATTCATACTTGCGACAACTGAAACGCATAAAGTTCCAGATACAATTATCTCTCGTTGCCAAAGATATGATTTCAAATCAATTAATGAACACGATATGATTCACAGACTGAATTATATCGCTTCAGAAGAAAAAGTTACTATTGATAATGATTCGTTGAATTATATTGTAAAAAATAGTGGTTGAGCATTCAGAAATGCCATTTCACTATTTGAACAATTAATTGAAGATAATAATATATCTTATGATAGAGTAGTTGAAAAATTATGAATTGTTGATGAAGATATCTTAAAAAACTTCTTAAATAAGTTAGTACTTCTTGATTCATCAATTACTTCTGATTTTGATGATTTAATTTCATCATGAAAAAATATTAAATTATTTTTCAGAGAATTAATTTTCTATACAAAAAATCAAGCCTTAGTTCTTTTACAAAAATGAGAAAATATTTCATCTCATATTAGAATTTTAGAAGTTCTAGACGAATCTTATGTAAAAACTAAAAATTCACTTGATGAAAATACTACATTTTTAATTGGAATACTTAAAATTGTTACAGTGTATAACATTCCAGAACAAACAGTTAGTAAAAATAAAGTTCAAGATAAAGTTTTATCAGTAAAAGCTGTTCCTAATATTCAAGCATCTAAGGATGAAAATCCTTGAATTTTCAATAATCCAGAAGAACCTAAAATTACAGAAAAGCCAAAAGCAGTATCAGTTGATGATGCCTTTGATATTTTCTCTGATGACGCTACTATGGACACTCCAGCAAAAATAGAAGAAAAATGAATTCCAAAAGTGAAAACTTGATTCGATGTAAAATCATATATTGATTCCCTAAAATCTGCATG
This sequence comes from uncultured Candidatus Altimarinota bacterium, assembly GCA_913055215.1. Taxonomy (GTDB): domain Bacteria; phylum Patescibacteriota; class Gracilibacteria; order BD1-5; family UBA6164; genus CAJXJP01. The sequence goes on from CAJXJP010000043.1 coordinate 3,709, forward strand.
AGCAAAATGAGGTCTAACAATGGCATTACGTGGATCAGAAATATATCTACAATGAACGAAACTTCACATCAAAACGAAAACAAAAATTGCATCTACACAAGTTACAAATGTAGATAATAAAACACTTATGTTGCAAGTTCTGCAAGATACAGTTTTACCAGAAGGGGAATTAGTAATTTTATAAACCTATGAATCTAAACAATTATATAAGAGATGTTCAAGATTTCCCTAAAGAGGGAATCTTGTTTAAGGATATTTCACCATTATTATCAAACCCAGAAGCTTTTAAATTTACCGTAGATAAAATGGCGGAAGATATAAAATGAGCTGATGCTATAGTCTGATTAGATGCACGTGGTTTTATCTTTTGAGCAGCGCTCTCTTACAAACTAGGCATTCCTTTTGTTCCGGTACGTAAGCCAGGTAAGTTACCATATGAAACAAAATCAATTGATTATGATCTTGAATATTGATCAAATACTCTTGAAATCCATACTGATGCAGTTAAAAAATGAGACAATGTCGTAATTGTTGATGATTTACTTGCTACTGGTTGAACAGCAGCTGCTACTATAGAACTAGTAGAATGACTTTGAGCGAATGTTTTATCTTGCCATTTTGTTATTCATTTAGAATTTCTAAAATGAGAAGAAAAATTAAACAATGATAATATCTATTCTTTATTAAAATATTAATGTATATTTTAGTTTCACCATTTTTCAAAACTTTTGATGAAGTCTGACTCATGTATTTTGTGCCAGACTTTTTTCAAGGTGAAATAAAAGTATGACAAATTATCGAAGTTCCGATTAGAGAAAGTCTTGAACTTGCTGTTGTTCTGAAAATGGATGTTGATACCTGAAATATACCCAAAGAAAAAATTAAAGAAATTGCTTCTACATACAATGAAAATATATTCTTATCAAATTATCAATCAGAAGTGATATCTTGGATGGCAGAATATTATTTTACACCAATTCATAATGTTGTATCTGCATTTTTTCCTAGAAATTTAAGAGAAAAAATAAAAAAAGATACCTTTTCTTTTTCTGCGAAAAAGAAAACTATATATGACTATAATTACTGATCAACTATAGAATTTTCAAAATCACAAGACAACGCATATCAAATATTATGTTGAGTGGAGCAAAAATACCTTCTTCACTGAATAACATGAGCATGAAAAACAGAAATATATATTCAGCTCATCAAAGATAATTTAGATAATTGAAAACAATCTCTTTTATTAATTCCGGAAATTATTTTAACAAATCAAATTTCGGATAAAATTAAAAAAGTATTTTGAGATAAAGTAATTATTTTAAATTCCACAGTATCTGAAGCAAAAAAAACAGAGTATTGGAGAGATATTTATAATGATGAATCAAAAATTATAGTTGCAACTCGTAGTTGATTACTGTACCCATTTACAAATTTGTGATTAATTATTATAGATGAAGAACATGATAATAGTTATATTTCAAGTCAGGCACCAAGATTTAATGCATTAGAACTAGCCAATAAGATATCTGATATAAATTGAAACAAATTAATTTTAGCATCTTGAACGCCGAGTGTAAGTTCAATGTATTCTGCGCTGAAATGAAAATACAAACTCGTATCACTTTTAGAAAAATTCGTACCAAAAAAGTAGCATTTTATGCTACTTTTTTTAGTTTTCCATATATTCTTTATCTCTTTGTTCCTCTATGAGGATTTTTTCTTTTATTATTCAAGAAATTCATGTTGAAATTGAAGTAAGAATTTTTTTATCGTTATCAGAGAAATCAATTCACTTTCTGAAATATATTAAAAATCATAGGCTATCGTCTCAAATTGATAACTCTTGTTTATAATGATTAAAATCAGAGAGTTTTAATTCTAAAAGTTCCAGTTTATTGTCAGTGATTTCGATAATTTCACTTAACATTTTTCACTTTTTTCTAGAATCATATTTGATAGTTAGATAATTTTCCATCACAGGATTTTTTTCTAAAAATAATATATGATTTACATGAATTATATCTTCAATTTTATCAAGTAATCAAAAAATACTTTTATTATTTATTTCTTCTAATTTTATAATTTCCTGACTGATTTTATAATTGGCAGTAATTAAGAAATTTGAATTATTGAGTCTTTGATTTGAAAGATAAATTATATATTTTAATAATTCCATTCATTCTTCTGGATATTTTTTCGAAAAATCAGCGAGTCATTCTTTTGCATTGATATAGATAACAAGACTTTTTCTTTTTGCTTTTATAGAAGCATATTTCGGCTCAGAAGAGTTTAGTGCAGCTTCCCCGAATATATCATCTTTTTTCAAATGAGCGAGTACTTTGGTTTCATTTTTTTTCACTGTCGTATATTTCTCTACTGTAAATTCTCAAGCTAAAACTATATAAATATTATCATCTATATCTCATTCATCAAAGAGAATTTCTCATTTTTCTAATCATTTTTCATGAAAAAATCATGAATCTTTTAAAAATTTTAAATCGATCATACGTTTGTGTTAAAATTAATCTATCATCATTTCAATACTTTCTTTATCTCTTACATAAGATAATAGTGTTTCCTTGCTAATAATCTTCTTTTGATACAAAATTATAAGATATTTATCCATCAAAATCATACCTTGTTTTTTCCCAACTTCTAAGACTGAATACAACTGATGTGTCTTTCATGTAATTATTAAATTTCTTACTGCATCATTTGATATTAAAACTTCACGAGCAGCGACTCTTTGGTCTTTATCTGATCTTGGAATAAGTCTTTGTGATACAACTCAAGCAATACTCATTGCTAATTGCATTCTAATTTGTTTTTGTTGAGCTCCAGGGAATACATCTACAATTCTATCAATTGTTTGAACTGAATCGTTTGTATGAAGAGTAGAGAATACTAAATGTCATGTTTCAGCTAAAGTAATTGCTGCTTTAATAGTTTCTGGATCTCTCATTTCTCAAATCATAATAACATCTGGATCTTCTCTTAATGCTGCTCTGATAGCAGGTCAAAATCCTTTTGTATGATTTCATACTTCTCTTTGATTGATTAAACTTTGTTGACTTTTAAAAGCAAATTCAATTGGATCTTCAACAGTAATAATATGCTTTTTATGATTTTTATTAATATAGTCAATCATAGCAGCAAGATTTGTTGATTTTCAAGAACCTGTTGGTCAAGTTACTAAAACTAATCATTTTCCACGGTTACATAATTCTTTTATTTGATCACCTAATCACAATTCTTCAAGAGTTGGAATTTGAGATGGAATTAATCTTAATGCAATAGAATATCACATAGAATCCATATAACAATTAATTCTGTATCTATCTCAGTTTTCAATAATATACGAACTATCAATTTCCATTTCGTTTATAAATTTTTCAAATCATTGTTTTCAGACTATTTCAATAATAATCTGTTCCATTACTTCTTTTGATATTTTTGGAAGTTTAAGATTTTCTTCTCATTTTTGCACTTCTGCAACACTTATTATAGATCAAGTATTGTCTCTCATATTTGGATGCATTCAAGTGTTCAGATGAATGTCAGGGTATTTATTTTCAGAAGCAAATCCTAAAATAGTGTGAATGAATTCTTTAATATTCATAAAATTTTAATTAAATATCAATATGTTGTTATATTAACAGATTTTAGCATTTTTAGCAAAATAAAAAAAGGATATTTTATCCTTTTTCTAATCTCCATCAAAGAAGTCATTTTTTACATTTTTTTTCTGTTTCTATATAGCATCTGTATTTGTTTCATGAAAGAGCTTGCTTATATTCAACATAATCACCAATTTCATCCTCTGAGAATCATATAATTTCTTTTATCCCATTTTTATCAATATTTTTACCTGTTTCTAGATTATATAACAAATGTTGTCATTTTTTATCTGATAGGTGTAGAAAATTTACTTGCTTATGAATTTTAAAACTTTTAATATTTGATCAATTAGGTATTGGTATTTTTATTCAATTCTCTATTCAATACAAAGTATGTCAGTTGTCATTAATCATAAATAGATGTACTTTTGAGCTTAAGTCTTCTTGTAATCATATTACTTTTCACGTGGATTCAAATTGGTATTCTTGATTTATTCATAAATCTATAAAATATTTTATATTTTCAGGTCATTCAATTATAAATCAACTTTTTCAGGAATTTTCGTCTTTTAATATTTTCTCTGATCAGATTTTATAATTTCATGTAGATACTGTTGATCATGTATGTAAATCTATGATAGTATCTTTTTCTTCGGTGCTTAAAATTGCGAAAGAATTTCAGTCCTCTAGGGGGATTATTTTATGAAATTTATTAAAACTTTGATCTGATTGAGTTCATAATTCAGTTAGAAAATGTATTTTATTGTTATCTTTATAAATTATTATGTATCAATTTTTAATTGAACTACTCATAAGTAATATTTCATCTACATTTTCCGGTAGTAATTCTGTTCATTGAGTTTTATCTAATACATTAATTTTTTTTCATTTTTTTACGTAATTATATTGAGAATCAGGTAGATTTTCTCATATAATTTCATAATTATTTCAATGGTTACTTATGTAATATTTTCAGTGGATTTTTTGCTTATTATTTGTTCATTCATTTAGATCATCAGTATTTTTTAAAATAGAATTAACTTTTCTAGATGTTAAATCTTCGAGAATATTTCTGTAATTTCTAATAATTCAATCGAGTATTCTTCTTTCTTTTTCATTTACATTAAATCTAGATAAATCAAGACATTCTTTGTATGTTTTTAATAATTTTAACAAATTTATATTTGAAATTAACATTCATTCCTCTTTTGTTATTTCTTGATTATTTGATATTTTTCACAAAACATAAAAAATACTTTCAGGTTTTTCAATTCAATAACGATTCATCACTTCATAATTAAAATCATTTCAAAAAAATGACATTATTCAAAAAAATCAATGATTTTCTTTTGTTTCAATAAAATCATATATTTCATCTACTCAAATTTCATGAAGTGCAGATCGAGTAATGGATTCATTTGATATTACTCATTCAGATTGAGTATCATCAACTACTTTAATGTTTTCAGTTTCATCCATAATGCAATTATTACAGTAGTAATGTATATATTATATGGATTGACCTTAAGGAAACATTTTTTTTAACTTAATACAATGCATTACCGATTATAAAGGGTGAAAACAAGATATATCATATACCAAATAAAAGTTTGTTAATAAAAAAACTTTTGACAAACAATTAAAATTCAATAAAAACAAATAACCAAGAAATGCAAATGATTTGCATTAATTAATATTTTAAGTTGTTTGAAATGAAAATAGCATTTATGTGAAAATGAGGAAGTGGAAAAACAACACTTTCGTCAATATTTATTAAATATTTAGAAAACAAATATCCAATGTCTAATAAAATAGTATTTGATGTAGATATTAATTCTCATTTATCAGAAGAATTGTGAATTTTACCACCAGAGCCATTAGGGGTAAACTTCCAAAATATAGCAAATATACTTGAACCAAATTTAACGAGTGTATTTCCTGAAAATAATATCCCAGAAGTTTGAACTTACCCAATTACTGATAAGTCTGTTTTGATAAATCCTTCTAATATTGAGCAATATTGACTTGAAAAATATTATTCAAAAAAATGAAATACGTATTTTTTCCAAGCTGGGAATTATATCGATCAACAATCATGAAAACATAGTTGTTATCATTGAATGTTAAATAGTTATGAATTACTTATTCATCATATTCGTGATGAAAATTCAGATTTTATTATCGCTGATACAACCGCATGAAGCGATAATTTATGAACATCACTTTACATGGCTTATGATTTATGTTGTTTTATCGTAGAGCCAACACAAAGGTCAATCCAAGTGTATAAAGATTACATAAAAACTGCATGAGAAAAAAATATTTATGTCATAGTAAATAAAATCAGAAGTGAATCTGATATGGACTTTGTTTTGAAAAATATTAATGAGGAACAAATTTTAACATCTTTTGCATTTAATAAATCTGTTTATAGAGAACAAGAGGATGCTATTTCTGGATTTATCAATTTAGAAGAAGCCAATTTTCAGAAAATTGTAGATAAATTACAAGGTACTAATAAAGATTGGAATCTTTACTATAAAAAAATATCAGATCTATATAAAAAAGAAGTTAATTGATGGTTTAGTGATTTTCACTGAATCGATTTGGAGAAATTATACTTAAATAAAAATAAATTATGAGAATAGCATTTTTATGAAAATGATGAAGTTGAAAATCTACAACTTCTACAAGTTTTGCACGTTACTTATTTAAAACATGAAAGAATACAATATTTGCTGATGCGGATATTAATGTAAACTGATTACAAATACTATGATTTAATTTAGAAAATTTTCCGTATCTATCTGAAAATCAGTCTAAAATTAATGATTATACTTTTTGAAAAAGAAAAGATGTATCTAAGGATAAATATCTATGAATTACACCAGTATCTGAATTATCAAATTTGTATAGATTTGATTCTAATGAAATCCAAAATATTACACAAAAAAATTCAGATGGTTTAGTTGCAATGTGAATATGAGCGTACAATGAAAATGAAATTTGATTTACGTGTTACCATTGAAAAAGTGATTCATTTGTATGATTTTTAAATCATTTACTTGATGATAAAGATGATTATTTGGTTGTTGATTCAGTAACCGGAATTGATAATACAGGAACTCCACTTGCTTATTCATATCATTTAAATGTATTAGTTGTTGAGCCAACAAAAAAATCGATTTGAGTTTGTACAGATTTCAAAATAGCTTTAGATAAAAATAATATATCTTCAAATATTTGTGTAATTTGAAATAAAATTGAATCAAAAGAAGACGAAGAATTTATCAAAGAAAACATTTGAGATATTAAATATCTATGATCATTGAGTTTTTCTGAATCTATGAAAGATTTTGACCAATGAGATAAAGAATCATTTGATAAATTTGTCATGGAAAACAGTAACTTATATGATTCAATATTAGAATATGCTCATAGTTTAGAATTCGACTGGAATATATATTACAGCTATATGTACTCATACTTTGATAAAATGTGTCAGGATTATTATAACGATTACTTCAAAATTAAACTCCAAGAATGAGTCACTGAAAAATTAGATTATAAAACATTAAGAGAAAATGAATTATCAAAGTATTAAACCGTTTATACATGAAGATATAAAAAAATTACTAGCAGATAGTGATAAAATTAATTATATATCTAATTTATCACAATGACCAGTTCATGTAATATTTCCAGATATTTTCAGGGAAAATATTAAAAAATTTAAAGATTTTTTTCTAAAAAATGATACTGAATATCAAATGTTTTTTGCTCATAAAACCAATAAATCTTCAGAATTTTTAAAAGTAGCAGAATCAGAATGAATTTGAATCGATGTTGCGTCAAAAAATGAGTTAATTCATGCGTTGAGTCAAGGGTTTTCATGAAAGACAATTAGTTGTAGTTGACCGAAATCAAAAGAATTTTTATTTCTCTCTATGAAGCACAATTGTCTAATTAGTATTGATTCGATTTCTGAATTATTAGAAATAATTAATATCTACAATTCTTGAATTTTCCCTAAACAAAATATTTTAATTAGAATTAATGATTTAACATCCTCTGATAGAAATATTTCTACTAAAAATACAAAATTTTGAATTTCACAAAAATCCCTGAACACTATTTATGAATTGCTAAATGAAAATACATTTATTTCATTTAAATGAATCCATTTTCATTTTGATGAACATCAGCATGAGATTAAAGCAGGATCTTTAGAGAATGCTATTGAAATTTTACAATCTTCGTATCAACTAGGTTTTAATCCTGATATTATCGATATTTGATGAGGATTAAGAGGAAGGGAGTTAAATAATAAATTGGATTGGAAAAATTACATCGATTTTCTTGCTGAGTCTAAAAAAAATTGATTAGATACACATACATGGTGAAATAGGTGATACGGAATACATGTAAATCAAAGAGGTTGAATCGAGTGAAGAGAATTAGTTGAAAAAAGATATAGGGAAATTAATCCGCAAGATTTCTTGAAAAATGTACTAAATTTCAAAAGTAATCAATGACAACTTAATGAATCCTTACAAGAATCTATGTTTCAGTTAATGCTTGAGCCAGGCTATAGTTTGGCACTATGATGTTGATTCACTATTTTAAAAGTTGATTCTTATAAAGTACTGAATAACGGTGATGAAGCTATCAGCTTAAATGGAAATATTATGAGCTTATCAAGTAAAATGTGGGAATATTTCACTGATCCTATACATGTTTCCGTTCATGATGAGATGAAAGAAGCTGATAATGATTTTTACTGATATCTCTTTTGAAACCTCTGTAGAGATGATGATATATTAATGCAAAGAAAAGTGTATTTTAAAAATAAGCCAAAAAATTGAGATTTGATT
>CAJXJP010000044.1 GCA_913055215.1 uncultured Candidatus Altimarinota bacterium
ATAAATAAAAAAATATTAATAATTATTTTTAAACAAATAAAAAAAGATGCAAAATGCATCTTTTTATTAAAAAGGAATATCTTCAACAGAAATATCTCCCTCAGTAGCGTTATTGTTTGCTGGAGTTTGTGAAGCTGATGGTGCAGAATAATTATTATTACTTGCTCCGTCTGGATTCCATTCATTTAATGTAAAATAGTGAGTATCACCATATTGACCTGGTTCTTTTCTTTTACTCATTGTTACATTTACGTACCCTTTTTCATTTGCATATTGTTGAAGTTTTTCAATATTAAAACTCATATTAAAAAATTCTCCAAATTGTCCATTTACTGCTTTACAACTAGTTCATTCAATATATGTTTTTGCCATAAATATTGTTTATAAAATAAGTGATATTCAGTACTCTACCCAAATGTTTCTCTTTCTCAAATAATTTTATATTTTTACTATAAATAGTTTGTACAAAAATATGTATCAAAATAAAATTAAAATGTTAAAAAGTCAATTTAAATATCTTTACAATGTGAAAAAATAAATATAATACATAGATGGAATATCATTCCATAAATACAAAAATAAACTCGGGGAATTATAGAGGTGACGACAAATATTGATAAATTTGAATGTTTAAAACAAATCGGGATTTCAAAAATTTCTGAAATTGAAGAAAAATTACGATTTACGGGGAAAATTGATAGTACAAAAAATGAAACTTGGACTGTTCAAGGAATGACATACAATCCTTATGCAATATTAACTTTGCGTATGAGAATTTCAAACGGATCCAAAGTGGTAAAAATAATCTATCAAGAAAAAATAGATGGACATCAGGGGCCAAAAATTCCCGTGATTGAAATCATAGATAGACATTTATATACTTGCTGTTCACTGAATATGCTCGACCAAAACGGAAAGATCTTCGGACAAAATAAAACCGTAGAAAATTCTGACAAAAAGGTCGTACAACTTAAAGCCGCTTCGTAAGAAGCGGCTTTCGCTTTATTTTTTTTGTTTTTTATTTATAATATAGAAAATATTTTATGAAAAAGTCCTTATATGAATACAAATAATAGCTTAAACCATATTAATAATCTCGTAATTGAAAAGAATATTGAATGAAGTTTTGGAGATAAAAATATACAAACTTTACACTTCCCTGTGCAAAATAGTAATAAAGTTTTGGTGAACATTCATGGTACATTTTGAAGTTTATTATGATGAAATGATAAATATAAAAATTTCGCAGAATCAGTCCAAAATAAAAGATTTGCACATAGTGTCTTATTTGAATCATCAAGAATCAGTAAAACTATAGATCCAAATATTACTGATAGATATGAAAGAAAACAAGCAAAATTTGTTACTGAAGAATGAGAAAGAAAAACTTTCTCAGAAGAACTCGATGATGCACGCTTAGTATTAAAAGATATTATAGAAAATTCTCAAAAGCAATTTTGAATCGATTCTCAGGATTTAGAAATTATTTTAAATGGAAATTCTCTTGGATGAATTCTTGCATTTTATCTTGCAAATGAGTTCCCTCAAGTAGTCGCAATTTCAAGTGTATGAACGGGACTGAGACTAGAACCAAAAGATGTGCCTATACTTGATACATTCCCAGAAGAATCAGAAATAAAATCCAAATTAAGTACATTTCAATGAGATTTTATCATGAACCAATGAAGTCTTGATGATGTCTTTGATAAACAAGCATTTGCAGAATATAAAGAATCAATTTTAAGCGGTTTTATATCACATTATCTAATGATTTGAGTTGATCATAGTTTTTGAAAAACTTATAATAAAACGAGTAAAAAACCATATCAAAAAGTTTTTGAACATTTAATGGATGTTCTGAAAAAATGAAACTATAGTTCAAAAATGTTTATTGTTGCTGATTATCACTCAGACCTAGAAGATGAAATCAATGAAAGTAAAGAAAAAACAAAAAAAATCATGGCTTAAGCCATGATTTTTTTTGCACGAATTGTTATATTTTTTGGTCTTTTTCTTAAAGTGATTCATAATTGTCACTTTCATGATATAGCTTCATCAGACGAAAGATAATTAAACCCTAATTTTCTAAAAACATCGATTTTTGAGATTGTTCTTTGTTTTAATGTCGGTTGAAAAGTAATTATTTCTTTTACAAAAGATTCATATCAATTAAATTCTTTTTGTTGATCTGTATTTTTTTCATTTAAAATATTTTTCTTTTTTAAATTTTTGTTTAGCAGCAGATTGATTTCTTCATCTGTATAATTTTGTATTTCTCAATCTTCAAATCTGAATAAATTTCCTAAATCTTCTAAATCAAATTTATTCCAAGAAATTTTTCAAGCTTCATTATGTGCTCTAATTTCATATTCTTTTAATACTTCATAATACGAATCAATCCATTTTTGAATTTTTATTTGAATTTCTTTTCTGGCTTCATCAGTTTCCGGTACTTTATCTAAAGAAACTCATGATTGATTCAGTACTTTTATTACGGTAGAAATAATACTTTTTTCTCCTCTTACTTTACAAACGGGTTCGTTAGTTTTCGTTTTTAACATAATCTCAACAATTGTTCTATCATTTGGATACAGTTCTTCTTTAAGCTCTTCTTTTTGAGCAATTAGTGCTCTAAAATATTCTCTTGCAAAGTACTGGATAGCAATTTCTGACCTCATTTTTTTCTCATTGAACTCGTTTTCTAAGAAACTCTCAAAAGTATGTAATCAATCTTGTTTTGTTAATTGATTTTTTAATCTGAGCGCTACAAAAACTGAATCTTTTAATCTTTGAAAATCTGACTTTTGTAAATTTGATTGTCTTTCAGCTGTTTTATCAATTCTTTTTTGATTTAATTGCTTAGCTCATTGTTCCTTTCTTATAATTCTTTCTTCTTCTTTATTTGTATTATTCAAACTTTCGATAAAATTTAAACTTCCATCAGAGTAATAAACCATATTGTAATTTGAATGTTTTTTGAAATTTTCTTTATATATTTGTATAAGTTTTTTTAATTTTTCACTCTCAGTTAAAAAATCTTCTGGAAATGCTTTTTTTGCCCTCGACATTAAAACATGTAAGTCTTTTTTCTTTTGCTCAGTTTCTCTACGTTTCATCACTTGTGTTCTTTCTAAAAATTGTTCTTCTGAGAATGATTTTTCTCATAATATTTTTAAAACCTTATCTGGTAAAGACTTTGCAAATGCCATTTCTTTCAAGAAATCAACTGTTGATTCTTTTGTTCTACTTAAACCTAAAATTGAATTTAAAAGCTCATTAAAAGACTCCAATGGAATTGAATATTCTGCTGGAACTTGATTTAAGATATATTTATCTTCTTGTGTAGCGAGATTTTGAGAAGAGTTCAGATTCATAACTGTATAGAAAAATTACATTATTTCTCTTTATTATAGTAGAAAAAATACTTTTTTTCAAATCTTTAAATGAGAATTATTATTAGTCATATAAAACATGAAAAATAAAAAGAGCAAATGCTCTTTTTATTTTAAATAATTAATTTCGATTTTTTTATCAATTGAGTTGTTATTACAAATCTCAATTTTTCCATTTTTTCCATTAATATTTATATTTTCTTGTGATGTCAGAGAATAATTATATTCAACAGATCCTGGCTCAAATGCTTCAACCTCAGTTAATGCCATCCATGATCAATTTAAACCCTGAACTGAAAAATAGCGAATATATCTATAATTTCCAGAAACTACAAAATCAGTAAAATCTCAGTTATTTCCAGTTGTTTTAGTTATTCATGTAACTAAGTCATCCCAATTAGATCCATCTAAACTTCATTGAATTTTTCCATCTGTAGAACCATATGAGCTTGGATTGTACCAGTAAATTTTCACTAATCATACATTTTTAACTGATCAAAAATCTAATGCAGCAAAACTCGAGTTTGATGTACTCGAATATGCAACATTTGTATAATTATTATCGTATAAACTTTCCTCATAATAAGTGGAATTATCAAAATCATTGATATTTGTAACAGAAATTTCTGGTCCATTTGAAATAATATTTTCATTTTCTACAAAAGAATTCATATATTTTTTATAGTCAATATTTGTTATTTCACATGAATTTGCTGTATAGATTTTTTTATCTGACAAAACAGATAAGTTTCATTCTGCCGAAACAATAATATCATCTCAAACTGCTGAAATAGTTACCCCAGTTCCTGATAAAACATTTGTCTTTCATAGTTTTGATTGTAATTCTGCAACTAACTCATTCCACTTAACAAGTGTTATTCTATCTCAATTTTCAGCAATTAAACCGTTCCAAGCTTGAACAATTCCAAAAGAACAAAGAAATAATAAACAGAAAATAAATAGTTTATTTTTCATATAAATAATTTTTTTTTAATAAAACAGTAATATTTTCCCCTATCTTATTTAAAAATAATTTTTTCTCAATCTAATTAAATAAAAGTGAAAATATTACACAAATAGTAATATTTTGTTGTAAGTAATTTTAGTTTGACATTAAATATTTTTTAGACATAATCCTCTCTCTTGCTTCGAAGTAAGAGAAAATAATCAACCAGTTGGACAGTTGGAGAAAATCGTGGCTAAAACAAATAAAAAATTAAAACATAATAGTTTTAAAAAACGTTTAGGTATCATTCAGGAAGGAAAAAAAAATGAACTTTATGAAAGATTGTCAAAGAAAACATCTGAACACCAGTTCGATAGTGATAGCCCGTACTATGATCCATGTGGAATAAACTAAATGAAAAAGGAAAATAATCTTTTTTCAATTATTTCTCAAAACGGAACAAGAACAGGACTGAATTCAGTCCAATTGAAAAAAGGGGAAGTTCTTGTTATGGCAAAAGTTGAAGCTGAAAATGCAGAGATTTTTGTACCAAGAACAAATTTTAAAGCTACTACTGCAAAATATTTTGGATATTCTCCATATATTTTAGACAAAAGTACTTTAAAGAAAAATAGACCAGATCTATCTGATAAAATTAACAATCAAAAAATTGTTTAATTTTATTCAAAACATAACAACCGTGAGTTTTACTCGCGGTTTTATTTTGCTGTAAATTTTATTGAAAAATAGGCTTTTTTCTCTATAATTTTGAAAATTAAAAAAATTAAAACACGAAACAAAATGTTAGAACAAATAATTCAAAATGTTATATCACATCACCCTGATTTTGAGTATGATGATGTAAAAGAAATTTGTGATGAATTTTTAGCAGAACAACCTGCAAAAATTAAAGAAGAAACAAAGCTGAAAAGATTAAATAAATATCTGGAAGCTGAGTTTGAACTTTCTAAAAATATTGAAACTCAAAAAGATAATAATAAAGAATATTCTCTGGAAACGATTCCAAAATATCTTTTTACATGAAAAGCTCAAATATCTTCAAGTTTAATAAATGTTAGTAATTTAACAAAAAATATTGAAAGAACTGAACTTTTTGACTCAGCAAATTTTCAAATTAATAAAACTGATAAAATTGCTTTAATTTGAAAAAACTGAGCATGAAAAACAACTTTATTAAAAATGATACTTAAAACTGATGAAGAGTTAGAACCAGATTATGGAAATATCGAACTTGCATCGGGTTTAAAAATTTGATATTTATCTCAAGATTTATTTTGGGAAAACACAAAAAATACACTCAGAGAAGAAATGTATAGCCTCTTCCCTGAAATCAATGAAAAAATTTCACGTTTAGATGAAATTCAAAATAACATGGATTTATGGGACGAAACTGAACAACTCAATAAAGATCTTCTTGATATGGATGGTTTTAGAAAATATAAACTTCAAGAAGAAATTTTAAAATATTTTGGTTTTTCTCAAGAACAAATGGATTTTAATGTCTTACAACTTTCAGGTTGAGAACAAACAAAAGTCCAAATTGCAAAATTTTTAATACAAGAAGTAGATTTATTAATTCTCGATGAACCAACGAATCACTTGGATATCAACGGGATTATCTTTTTAGAAAAATTTTGTCAAAATTGGCAAAAAGCAATGTTATCTATTTCACATGATATTCATTTTATTAATGCTACATCAAATAAAATTTCTGAAATTTCAAATAAAAAAATAAATTCCTATCCTGGAAATTATGAACAATATTTAGTAGAAAAACAATCTCGTTTTGATAAACAAATGAAAGATTATACTGACCAGCAAAGAGATTTAAAAAAACAAAATGATTATATAAATAGGTTTCGTGCTAATTCTGCAAAAGCTTCAAGCGTACAAAGTCGTATTAAACAATTGGAAAAAGTAGATATTTTAGAAATGCCAGATAATGAAATCACAGTAAATGATATTCATGTTTCTGTTGATAAAAGATTGCCTGAAATTATCATGAAACTTCATAATGTTGAAGCTGGATATAATTATCCGATTGTTACCCTTCCAGAATATTTAGAAGTGAATAAATCTGATAAAATCGGTATTATTGGTGAAAATTGAGCTGGGAAAACAACATTTTTAAAAACTTTATTGTGAGATCTAGATATTTTAGATTGAGAAATAAATATTAATGAAACGTTAAAAGTTGGTTCTTATTCTCAAGTATTAGAAGATCTTAATGTAGAAAATAATATACTCGAAGAATTACTCAAAGATCATAACAATGAAACTGAAATCAGAACTATGCTTGGAGGTTTGTTAATAATATGAGACAAAGTTGAACAAAAAATTAAAACCTTATCAGGTTGAGAAAGAGCAAAAGTTGCATTAACAAAAATGCTTTTAGTAAAACCTCATATCATTGTCATGGATGAACCTACCAATCATCTGGATATTCATTCAAAACAAGTTATCAAAAAAATGCTAGAAAGCTTTGAGGGAACAACTCTTATTGTTTCGCATGATAGAGATATATTGGAATCTATTTCTAATAAAATTTGGTTAGTGAAGTGAGGTTTTTTAAACGAATACAGAGAAGTCGAAAAAGGATTTGAAGAAATTTATAAATAATAATTAAGAAAATAAAATGGAAAAAATTAGGTCTATAGTTGCACATAAATGGTTTGAAGCATTTGTTCTATCAGTTATAGTTGTGAGCGGAATCACTATGTGATTAGAAACATCAAGCACAATGATGGATTCATATGGAAATATATTACACACATTTGATAAAATTATCATCGCAATATTTACAATCGAGGCAATATTAAAAATCATTGCTTACAGATTTGATTATTTCAAAAATGGTTGGAATATTTTTGATTTTATTATTGTAGTAGTTTCGCTTGTCCCAACAAGTTGACCATTACAAATACTGAGAATTTTTAGAGTATTCAGGTTACTCAGATTGATTACTATTATTCCATCAATGAGAAAAATCGTAAGTGCTTTGCTTGGAGTTATTCCTGGAATAGCCTCAGTTAGTGCTCTTCTTATGATATTATACTATGTGTATGCAATTATCGTTACACAACTCTATGGAGCTGATTTCCCACAATGGTTTGGTACTTTATCTGAATCATTCTATACATTATTTCAAATAATGACTCTAGAATCTTGGTCAATGTGAATTGTACGTCCAGTCATGGAAATTCACCCATATTCATGGATCGTATTTGTAAGTTTTGTTCTTATCGCAACGTTTGTAATGGTAAACTTAGTAATTGCTATCGTTGTTGAAGCTATGAATAAAATTACAAAAGATGAAGAAGAACATATTATTGGTTCAATCGAAACAGCACAAAGCGCTACAAAACAAGATATTCAAAATCTTGAAGCAAAAGTTGAGCAATTAACAAAATTACTCGAAGAAAAAATTAAATAAAAAAAACGAACTGAAAGTTCGTTTTTTTTGTGAATAATATTTATATATGATAAACTAATTTTAGTTATAAAATATTATTTATAAGTCATTATGAAAAAAATATCAACTTCCGCATTAGCAAAAAAATTAAATCTTGAATGAAAACATTTATTTGAAATACTCATTGAAAATAAATACATAGAAGTAAAAAAGAAATCTTTTCTTTCATCTGAAGAAATCAAAGTATTAACAGCAAAATGAATTGAAAGCTGATGAGAATTAAAAGTTTGAACTAAATATTGAGATTATATAGTTTGGCCAGAAGAATTTAAACCAGAAGAATTGGCTGCAGATAATAATCATCAAAGTTTTGATAATTATTTATCTATTTCTAAAATTGCAGATTCTTTTAATATTTCTGCAAGAAAAATGAATCAAATTATTTCAGAACTTGGATGGATTCAACAAAATATAAAATGATGGAAACTTACTAAATTTTGAGAAAAAATTTGATGAAAAGAGTTTGTAATCAAGCAATCTTGAGCTACATATACAAAATGGCCCGATTCTATCAAAAATAATGCTTCTCTATTAAGTGCACTTGGAATAAAAAATGTAAATGAAGTAGAAAATGCACCTGAAAAGAAAAATAAAGAAGATGTAAATTTTCGTGAAAAATTTCCCGCACAATACAGAACAAAAGATTGACATATGGTTCGTTCAAGAGGAGAACTCGTTATAGATAATTCGCTTTATGAATATGGTTTAGCACATGCATACGAACGTAAATTACCAGTAGAGGAAGATGTATATTCTGATTTTTATATTCCAGCAAAATGATGAACAAAAGCCGTTTATATCGAATACTGGGGACTTGAAGATCAAGAAAAATACTTAGAAAGAAAAAAAATAAAAAAAGATATTTATGCAAAATATCATTTAAACTTAATTGAACTTGAAAATAAACATATCGATAATCTTGATGACTTTTTACCAAGAATGTTATTAGAATTTTGAATTAGAGTAGATTAATTAAATAAAAAAAACGAACTGAAAGTTCGTTTTTTTTATTTTAATCATTCATTATTAAGTTGAAATAAATCAAGCTCGATTGAATGTTTATTATCAGTATATACTTCCCTTTCTTCTATTTTTACTTTATTATAATCTTGAATATTTTTATTCGTTATAATAAAATTAGTCACAAAATAATTTTTATTCCATCAAACGTTTTTGTAATAAACTTCTGGAAATGATTGTTCTAATGTATTTAATAATATTTGAGAAAATTTACTTTCTAAACGAGTATCCATAATGATATTTAAATAAATCTCATCTGATATTGTTGTAAGTTGTTCAAAAAATTCTTGAGTCAATACTTGTGGAGGAAGACTTTTTCATGAATACGCATCAACAAGAACCATATCGTATGTATTATCTTCAACTGTATTTAAAAAATATCTTGCTGGTTGTGCATAAAAATTTATTTTATCAGAAAGTTTTTCTTCTAAAAAATATTTTTCTGCAATTTCTTTTAAATCTTTATCAACATCTATAACATCAATATTTTCAATAAAATCATGTTTAGAAATATCTCTTGGAAATGTAAAACCTGCAGCTCAAATAACTAAAATATTTTTAGGTTTTTGAATCTCAACTTGTTTTTCCACTTCTTTAATATAACTAAAAAAACTTTTTTTATCGCTATTGTTTATCCCACTTGAATACGCCCCATCCAATGAAAAAATTCTTCTTCCAAAATCATCATCATAAATATGAATGTCATGATAGGCATTAGAACTATGAAATAAATAATTTTCTTCTTTTATTTCAGTTCATAAAATTGCAATATAAAATGAAAATAAAACTACTGTCATTATACAAAATATTTTTTTATAAAATTTTGTATAATACATAATCATAACCGCACAAATAACTAGAATTAGTGGCGAGATTATTGCTGTTTTTTCAACTCAAATCAGAGGAAATAAAAAACTAGATGTTCCAACAGATCATAAAAATGATCAAATGGTTGAATAAAAAAGAAGTTTTCACATTTTTTCTCAACTATGTTTTCATTTCAAAAGTTCCGATAGTAGCGGGATAGTTTGACTGGCTAAAAATACTGGAATAAAAAACAAAATAACTGATGAAATCAAAATAGCGAAAAAATAATTTCATGAAAGTGATAAAATTGATTGCAGAGTAAACTCTGTAAAAATAAATGTTACAAAGAAATAATAAGCACTGGCAAGAAGTAAATTTCTTACTAATGTAGATTCTACTTTTTTTCATTGAGCAGAAATTTGACCTCATTTATAATATCAGTAACTCAATGCTAATAAGATAACTCATAAAATAATGGAAGTAGATATTGAACTTGATCAGATAATCGGAGTAAATTTTCTTAATGCTACGATTTCAACAGAAAGTGTTGTAAATCATTCTAAAAATGCAATAGCATAGATAACAAAAGGCATAAATTAAAATAAAAAAATAATCAACTTAGATAATACGAATTTATTTTTTAATATCAAAAAAAGCTCCGATAATTCGGGGCTTTATTAGTTTTTTCCATCCGGTGATATGATAACATCATACACTCCTTGGTTTTGTTAATCTAAACGATCACTCATACCAGTTTGTTCTTGTTCCCACTGATAGGAATCGTCAGTATTATCTTGCGATTCAATTAATTCGATTCGCATGATTTCCATTTCTTCGTTTGACAGAAGAGTTGGATTTGTTTCTTCGATTTGTGCAAAGCATGTAGCTTCAAAATTTTGTTTTTGCGTCATAATTACTCCTTTGTTGAATTTGACATTTGTAATATATGTATTTTTTTATAAAAATCAAGGATAAATAAAAAAGTGAAATTCTGTTCACTTTTTTATTTTTTTATTTATTTATTTATTTATTTATTTATTTAAATAGTGAATCTAAATCAAAAACATCTTGTTCTGAGTTATTTAATTCATCTTCTGCCATTTCTCTAAGCGCTTCAAGTAATGCAGTATACTTTTCTTTAGTAGCTTCTGAATAATTTCAATTGTTAATTTGAGCTAAGGCTGCATCAATTCTATTAATCAAAACTTCTAATTTATCATCTGACATATTTCATATTTTTTTTGCATATTTTTTATCTAATGCTTTTCTATATGATTTTTTCTTGTTTTGAGAATAATCGTAGATTTTTTTATTTTTTCATGTAATAGTTTTTAATTTTTCTTTATATTCATTACGTAATTCCCTTTGTTCTCTTAAATAATCACTTCTATCTGATCTATTTCACATTTTTCATTTATATTCATTTTTTAAATCCTTCATTTTAGACATATATTCTTTTTGTAAATTTTTCACATTATGTTTCGGATCATCATTGTCATTGTCATCATCTTCAACACGATTCACATTGACCTCTACTTTAGCTGTATCTTCTCAGCCATTTCCATCTTCAATAGTATAATTAAATGAATCTTCTCATTCAAAATCTGTATTTGGCGTATAAGTCACTGTTGTATCAGTAAAACTTACAGAACCATTACTTGGTGATGTTACTGAAATAATTTTTAAAGTATCATCGTCCGCATCAGTGTCATTCTCTAGTACTAATACTTCAACTGAAGTATTTATATCTGTTGAGACTTCATCATCAACAGCAACAGGAATGTTATTACTTCATGTTCATGTCTCAGATCAAGTTCATGTTTCATCAGCAAATGTTTGACCAATTGTAAATAAAATTGGCAACATTATAAAAATTAGTAAATTTTTCATAATCATATAATTATATAAATAATCTCCTTCTTTATAATATAAAATATAACCTTCATTCTAATTAT
>CAJXJP010000045.1 GCA_913055215.1 uncultured Candidatus Altimarinota bacterium
TATCAAAAATAAATGTCACAATATTGAAAAATTAATACTAATTTAATATTATGAAAAAAATTTGGCAAAAAACTGAATGAAGTGAAATAAATAAAATCATTGAAGAATATACCGTTTGAAATGATTATATCTTAGATATGGAGTTAATTCCTTATGATATTTTAGGATCACAAGCTCATGTAAAAATGTTACATAAAATTTGAGTTTTACAATCTGAAGAAAAAGAAACTTTATTAGAATGATTAGATAAAATTGTAAAATTACATAATAATTGAGAATTTATTATCGAAAAACATCAAGAAGATGGTCATACAGCAATTGAAACATATTTAACACAAAATTTTTGAGAAGTTGGTAAAAAAATCCATACTGGTAGATCAAGAAATGACCAAATTCTCATAACAACACGTCTATTTACTCTTGATAAATTAGATGAAATTTTAACTGAATTAGATAGTTTAGTTCTTGCCTTTGAAAAGAAAATTAAATCAATTTGAGATATTCTCATGCCAGGATATACTCACACTCAAAGAGCTATGCCAACAACTATTTGAACTTGGTTAGGTTCATTTAAAGAGTCACTTTCGGATAATAAAATTTTAATTGAAGCAGCAAAAAAAGTAAATAACCAAAACCCTCTTGGTTCGGTTGCAGGTTTTTGAGAAGATGTTTTTTGACTAGACAGAGATTTTGTAAGTGCAGAACTTTGAATTGAAAAGACACAAAAAAATCCTATGTATTGTGCATATTCTCGTGGGAAATTTGAAAATATTGTTCTTCAAAGTCTGTCACAGGTTATGTTAGATTTATGAAAATTAGCTAATGATATGGTATATTTTTCTTCTCGTGAATTTGACTTCTTAACACTTCCAGATGATTTTAAAACTGGATCATCAGTTATGCCACAAAAGAAAAATTGGGATATTATGGAATTAGTAAGATGAAATTCAAATTTATTTCAAAGCTACGAATTTGCAATAAAGGAAGTATTCAAAAATTTATTAAGTGGTTATAACAGAGACTATCAATTAACAAAAGAACCATATTTAAAATGAGTGAAATTAACATTAGATACTATAAAAGTTTGTAATGTTACGGTTCAAAACTTGTGAGTAAAAGAAGATTCTTTGAAAAATGCCTGTACACAAGAGCTCTATGCCACACAAGAAGCTTATGAATTAGTAAAACAAGGAAAAACATTTCGTGATGCTTATATAGAAATTTGAAAAAAATACATGTAACAATAAAAAAAATCCCGTAGGGATTTTTTTGTTGTATTTGAGAATAAATATTCTATAATAAAAATTAATATTTTTAAGAAAAATCTATGAAAAAAGTAGCAAATTATAATATTTCTCTCAAGGTGTTTCTAAAAAATGTGAAATGAGAAATTTTGATTTTAAAAACTCCTGATAGTTCGAGTTTTCATGGAAAATATGATTTTCCTGGCGGAAGAATTGACGAAGATGAATTTAATGTACCACTTTTAGATATTTTAAAAAGAGAAATAGAAGAAGAAATTTGATGAGTTTCGTTTGAAATATATCCATCTATAGTAGCAGTCGCCAGACATGTGGCTTTGGCAGAATTTACGTCAAAATGAATCCCCGAATATTTGTATTATAACTTTTGGGAAGGTTCAATATTAGATGAAAATATACAAATAAGCCATGAACATGATAATTTTAAATGGGTGAAATTAGAAGAAATAAATTTAGAAAAATATTTCGAAAGTGGAATGTTAGAAGCAGCCAAAAACTATATAAATTATATAAATCATAATAATTCTTAAAAATAAAATTATGGAAAGGTGTAAAATGTTATCAAAAGATAAAGTATCGCTAGTTGTTCCTATAAAAGATGATATCCAATCATGGTATGAATGAGTAAATGATATCGAAACTCAAAGTTATCTTGGCTCTATGTATGGAAATATAATAACTCTCGAAGATGAATCGGATTATTATGACCACATAAGAAAAAAAGAAAACTTAAGAACATTTTCTATTTATTTGAATGAAGAAAAGAAAGTAATCGGAAATGTCAGCCTGATGTGAATAGATTTTCAAAATAGAAAAGCAGAAATGTGAATTGCTATTTTAGATAAAAACTCAAGGGGGAATTGATATGGAACAGATGCTGTGAAGCTAATTGTCGAATTTGGATTTAGAGTTCTTGGATTAAATAAAATAAATCTTCGTGTTATCTGATTTAATGATCGAGCTAAAGCGGTTTATGAAAAAGTATGATTTAAAGAGGTCTGAAGACTTAGGGAGGAATCATTTAGAAATGGAAAATTTCATGATGATATTTATATGGAAATTTTTGCGAGAGATTTTATAAAATAACTTATTTAAAAATGTTAAAATTATTTTTATGGAAAGGAAGATGTAATAGGAAAGAATATTGGAGTTTTTATTTAACAATAGTGATTATTTTACTATTGCTTTGTTTTCCACTAGTGAATGTAAATACTACAACAGGAGAATTTGATAACTTTTTATTAATTTATTCAATATTATTAATACGGATAATATTGATAGGATGAATTATTACCACGTATTTATCTGTAGTAACAGCAATAAGAAGATTGCACGACTTTAGTCAGCCATGATACTTAGTTATTTGAATCTGTATCTGTATGTTTTTACTTTTAGTCCAACTTTATCTGGAAATGTTCTTAATAGTCTTGTGATTAACAATTATTTTATTTTGAATTATTCCATGAACAAATTGACCAAATAAATATTGACCAGATCCTTTGAAAAAAGATGGGAATGTATCAAATCAATCAGAAGATACTGTTATAGAATTATAAGAACAAAAAAAAGAAACCATACGGTTTCTTTTTTTTTGTTCTTATTTTAAATGTTTTCTGATAAAATCATTTAATTCAGTTAATGCAACAACTTCTTGTTTCATAGAATCTCTGAATCTTACAGTAACATTTCCTTCATCATAATTAGTAGAATCAATAGAAATACAGAAAGGAACACCAATTTCATCCATTCTTGCATATCTTTTACCAATAGTACTTACTTCATCATATTCACAAACGAAATCTTCAGAAAGTTGAGCATAAACTTCTTTTGCAAGATGACCAATTTTTTTAACAACTGGTAATACTCATACTTTAATTGGAGCAACTTTTGGATCAAGTTTTAGGTATGTTCTGTTATTTTCTTCGTCAACTGTATAAGCATCACATAAAGCAGCTAATACAATTCTCCCAAGACCCATAGCTGGTTCGATAACGTATGGTAAGAATTTTTTATTGTTCACAGCATCGAAGTATGAAAGATTTTGTTTTGAAGCTTCCATATGAGCACTTAAATCATAATCAGTTCTATTTGCAAGAGTTTCGATTTCACCCCAACCAAATGGGTATTTATAATCATAATCTCAAGCTTCTTTTGAATAGTGAGGAAGTTCTTCTTTTTGAATAGGACTAAATCTTAGATTTTCTTCTTTTAGACCAACAATATCTGTAAAGAATCTTAGTGATTCTGCTTTCCAGTGAGCAAAAGCGGCATCATCTTCACCTGGAGTAACAAAATATTCTATTTCCATTTGTTCGAATTCTCTTGTTCTAAAGATGAAATTCCCTGGAGTAATTTCGTTTCTAAATGATTTCCCAACTTGAGCAATCCCAAAAGGTAATTTTCTTCTTGAACTTCTTGCAACATTTGCAAAATCAACAAATTGACCTTGAGCTGTTTCTGGTCTTAAATATGCTTGAGAAGCAGAATCATCAGTAACCCCTAAGAATGTTTTTAACATAAGGTTAAACTTTTTGATAGGTGTGAATGAAGACTTTTTACAAGAAGGACATTCAACTTTTAAGTCTACTAAGATTTGATCAAGTTCAGCAGAATCAGTTTTGTCACCAGCATAATTTGCAGGAGCAACTGCGTCAGTTGTTTCTAATAAATTATCAACAAGTTTATCAGCTCTGTGTCTTGTATTACATTCTCTACAATCAGTAAGAGGATCAGCAAAACCACCAACGTGACCAGATGCTTCCCAAACTTTTGGATTCATAATAAGTGAACAATCGATTAACATGTTATCTGTTCTTTTTTGAACAAATTCTTTTAACCAAAGATTTTTGATGTTTTCTTTTAGAAGAGATCCATAAGGACCATAATCCCAAGAATTAGCGAGTCATCCGTAGATTTCACTTCATTGGTAAACGAAACCTCTATTTTGAGAGAGATTTACGATATCTTTCATAGTAACATTACTCATAAGACAATAGTAAAAAATTAAAAAAATTAATTTTTTCCAAAAGAAAAAGACCCATGGGACAATTTTTCTTTTTGAAAATATTGTCTCCAGGGTCCATTGATTTTCAAAGGACGGTTCCACCCGGTAGTTTTTACTTAGTAAAAATATTGTTTAGGAAACACGGATTCCATCCCGGTTTTTTGCTCTTAAAAATATTTCACATGCAAGCATTATAATTGAAATTGATTTTATTTCAAGTGAAAAGAACATGATTGGTGTTCAGATGATTGATGAAATCTAGAAGATCTATCTCTTTGAATCTCTGCTTCTAGTGTTTTACCTTGCTGATCTAAGTCAAAGGCATTGTTATTGTGAATTGCAGCTAATAGTAAATTTTCTATGTCTCAAATTTGAGATTGAAGTTCGATTCCATTTTTAAAAACTAATTCATCGATATCACCATTTTTTATAATTTCTGAAATTTCTGGAATACTTTTATATTTATTTGTAGCATCGAAAAAATATTTTTTCTCTCATATTTCAATTAAAATAGCAATATGGTCATCAAACATGATTCATTTATGAGAAATTCATAATTCTTTTAAATATCAGTGAGCAAGAATACAAAAACCAACACAATGGATTTCTTTTTGTCTCATAATTTCTTGAATTTTATATCATGAATTTTCATCACTCAACACGTAGGGAAAATTATATAAATTATTAAAAATTTCATTCATTGCACAAGTTTCGGTCATTTCTAATAGAAACTTTTGATTTAAATTTCTATGTTGACTCATTTTTTTATGAAATATTTCAATTCAGATTTTTTCACGTAAATTTTTTTCATTTTGGTCAAAATCTTGATCCTGACTTCTGAAATATATTTGATTATCTTTATTGAATCAATTATTTAATCTATATGTTGGGCTATCATCTAATATTTCTGAACTATAATTTTGTGAAGATTCTAATTGATTAAGAAGGGAATGGTAATTTTCTTGACTATAACTTTGCATTCCGAATTTCATGTATTCTAAGCTACTTCGAAAAAAAGATTTATCTAATTCTGTTGAAATATTTTCATCTAGAGTGTTATTTTTTGAATATTTTACTGTGGTTTTATTAATAGAACTTGATTCTATTTTTTCAATTGTTTGATCAGAAATATTGTATTTTTTTCCAAGATTTAGAAAATCAGACTTATTAGCTCCTTTTTTTATCAGTTGAGCAACTCTTATTTTGATTTCTTGAAAAATAGATGAAGAATTATTTCAGTTTTTTCTCTCAATTTCCGCTATTAATTCTACTGCTTCTATATGATTTAAATCGCTAGGAATAGTGATAATATTATTTATTGGATTATAAAATCAATGATTCATATCAAAATTTTCTCTCGATATTTTTTCAATTTTAATATCTCAATACGTTTCTAATATATGATTTAAGCAATCAATTTCTATTGGGGGTTCAAATATGTTTTTTTCAAGATTTTTCTGATGTAACATGTTTTTTAATAAGATTTATTTTTGTTATTTTACCATAGCTTTTGAATATAAACAAAAAATAAATAATTAAAATATTTTATTTGAGAATAACAAAAAATATATATAATCCAAACGCTTTAATAACTAATTATTTTTATGAAAAAATATTTATCTTTATTTGTTCTTTTTGCCTTATTTTTCTGTATTTCAGATATAGATATCAATAAACAAAGTGGTGTTACATTATGATTAATTTGAGTCTCAGCTGATGATGATACAGAAGAAAATGAAGATGCTGAGCAAGAAGAAGTTGAAGAAGATGCTGAACAAAATGAAGATGTTGAACAAAAAGAAGTTGAACAAGAAGAATCTAACGAAAAAGAAGTAGAAATAAAAGAAGAAGAAGTTGAACAAGAGGAGTTAGAACCAGTAGAATCTAACGAAAATGAATTAGAAGAAAAAGAAGTAGAAGAAAAAGAAGAAGTTCAAGAAGAACAAAATGAAGAATTAGAAGAAAAAGAACAAGTGAAAGAGGCTGAAAAAGAAGAGATAGATGAAGAGATTAAGAAAGAAATAGTTGATGAGGAAAAAGAAGAAGAAATAATCCAAGAAAAAGAGATCGAAGAAAAAGAAAAAAAATTAGAAGAAAATGAGAATAAAGAAGTAGAGAAAAAAGAAGAAGCTCAAGAAGAACAAAATGAAGAAGTAGAAGAACAAGAAAAAGAACAAGAAAAAGAAGTTGAAATAGAAGAGAGAGAAAAAATAAATTTCGATGAATCAGAAACTGAAGATAATAACGAGGTAGATGAAGATGATACAGAAATTAAAGAGGTTTTTGAAAAAAATCATGAAAATACGAAAAATATTAATAAAAAAATCATAGAAAAATATTCTGATGAACCATCAAAAAAGGAGATAAATAAATCAAATATTTTACCAAACAAAATAACATTTCAGCCAATTTCGGTATTAGCTAAAAAAGAATATTACGTTAAGTTATGAAATAGAATATTTTTCGATACATATCAATCTTCTGTAAATAATGATACAAAGATTTACTGGGATTTTTGAGATGGTAAATTTATTAAAAAT
Organism: uncultured Candidatus Altimarinota bacterium; assembly: GCA_913055215.1. GTDB lineage: Bacteria > Patescibacteriota > Gracilibacteria > BD1-5 > UBA6164 > CAJXJP01. The sequence goes on from CAJXJP010000045.1 coordinate 6,807, forward strand.
AAGAAAAGCACATCCCATTTATTTAAAAAACCTGGTGTCTATTCAGTAACTCTAAAATTAGTTAATGGCACTAATAATTCCATTGCAACAGCTTCAGTAATAGTTTCGAAAAATACAATTATTGCACTAACCGACAATTCCGTTTCTGATGAAGATATTAATAAACTAAAAGTTGCTGCGAAAAAACAAAATGCGTTTTTGAAAATTTTACCTATTCAGAATGAATGAAATAGTTTTGAATTAGAAGAAAAAATGACACAAGCACTTGCTGCTGAAGTGGAAATACTAGAAAATGCAGATTATTTTCTTGCATTAACAGCTTGATGAGTTTGAATTAATGCATATCAAAGAGCTTTACATGCAAACTCTATTAAGACAAATAATAAAAAAATTATATCACTTTCAAGTCATGAGAGTAATAATTGATTAATTACAAAATCAATTGAAAAAAACCTTAATGAAGAGTTTGATTCTGTTTTATTTGCCTCATTAGATGATGCAAATGAAATATTTTCAGAAAAACCAGAATGAATTGAAAAAAAATTAGAAGAAAAAAATATTGAATTTACAGAAGCAAAAAAACAAAATATTGTATTTATTCACCCAGGGAATTTCTTATCTCATATTGTCTCATATTTATTATGAAAAGATATTGCTCATAATATAATTTTACTCATATTGATGCTCCCAGTTGCGGCAACTGTTGTTGTATTTTTTAGACAAATTATTGGAATTACAAGTTTTGGAATTTTCACTCCAGCTCTGTTGGCAGTGACATTTCTAGCAACTGGATTAAGTTATGGATTACTTATGTTTTTTGTAATTTTGATTGCAGGATGATTACTAAGATGAGCAATTCAAAATGTTAAATTGTTAAGTGTTCCAAGAATATCGATAGTTATGATATTTGTTAGCTTCATTATGCTGTTGCTTTTAGGGGTATGAGTATATTTTGAAAAAGCATTTGTATATTCTATTTGAGCATTTCCAATGTTAATTTTAGCGTTTGTAATTGAAAAATACGTTACGTCACATATTGAAAAAGGGATGAAAGAAGCAATGATTTTATTATTTTCAACATTATTTATAGCAATTATTTCATATTTTGTTATGAACTGGCTATGGATGCAAACTTTATTAATTGCATATCCAGAAATTATTTTTGCTCTTGTAATTATAAATGTTTTATTATGAAAATGGACAGGGATGAGACTGGTCGAATATTTAAGATTTAAAGTATTAATTAATAAAATTTCAGAATAATGTCTAGGAAAAATATTTTAACTATGAATGATAGAAATTTTACGTATGTTTCTCAGAATAGTATTGATGCAATGCGATTAGCAGACGATAAACTTGCTACAAAAAATCTTATGTTGGAAAATAATATTTCAACTCCAGATCTATATCAAGTTTTTAAAAATAGAAATGATTTATTGAATTATGATTTTTGAAAAATTCCAGATGACTTTGTGTTAAAGCCAAATGCATGATTGTGATGAGAATGAATTATGGTTATCGTTGCAAGAAAAGATAAAAATACGTTTATTTCTGCATCTGGGAAAGAAATAACGATATCAGAAATTAAAAATCATATTGTTGAAACTTTAGAAGGATGATTTTCTATAAATGGTGGATCAGACTTATGTCTTATGGAAAAAAGGTTAATTTTGGATCCAATGTTTCACGATATTTGTTATAAATGAATTCCTGATATTAGAGTTATTGTTTATAAAAATATTCCAGTAATGGCAATGGTGCGTTTACCGACGAAAATGTCTGAATGAAAAGCAAACCTGCATTTATGATGAGTTTGAGCTTGAATTGATATTGTTACGGGGATTACAAACCATGCCGTAATGTTATGAAAACAAATTGAAATTAATCCAGATACAAGTAATCCTGTAACCTGAGTACAAATTCCTCACTGGGAAAAAGTATTAGAAATTGCGGTAAGATCGCAACAAGTTTCGGGGATTTCATATTTATGAGCGGATATAGTTATTGATAAAGAGCTATGACCAGTTATTTTAGAATTAAATGCTCGTCCTTGATTAGCAATTCAAATTTCAAATATGGAACCATTAAAAAGTAGATTATTAAAAGTAGAAAATGAAAATCCAAAAGATTTTCAAGAAGCTATTAATATTGCAAAAAATTACTTCAATAAATAAAATTATGAACAAAAATATAGCCATTTGAATTTTATCGATTTTATTTCTTTTTCTTCTGCTAAATGCATATTCTTTAAAAAATATGTTATTACAATTAGACAATAAGATAATTTGAGAGTCTACTAATGCAAGAGTTGAATGAAATATTTCATTTATTGCAAGAGTAGATACGGGGGCTCAAACGACCTCAATTCATGCAGAAAATTTGAAGATTAAAAATGAAGAAACAGATATTAAAATGAATATTTGAAAAAAAATAAATTTCACAATAGTTAATAATTCTTGAAAAAAAGAAACATTTACAAAAATTATCAAAGATGTGAGAAAAGTAAAAACTTCAGAATGAACAGAATTAAGATATTATGTTCTCATGGATATTCTTGTAAAAGATACAAAAAAATCAGTTTTAGTAAATCTTAACAATAGGGAAGAGATGAACTACAAACTTCTGTTATGAAGAAATTTCTTATCAGAAGATTTTCTTATCAAAATTAGTGAAAAATAAAAAAATATCGATTTTAATCGATATTTTTTTATTGTAATGATAAATATTATTTTTTGATAAAATTCAGTTTTCTGCTACAATAAAGCCAAATACTTATAAAAATATAAACTTATGGTTCGTTATAATAATAAATACGAAAAACAAGAAAGAAAAAAACTTCAAAATAGGAATAAAAAGACAGAAATTGAAACAGGAAAAGTTGCATTTAACTCAGACCCATGGCTAGAAAAAGAATATAAAAATCTAACTGCAAAAAACGAAGCATTACTTTTAAAGGTAACTGCTGATCACTCATGAAAAACATTTTATTTATTTGATATAGATAAAAAAATTGAATTTACTGCAACATTTACAAAAGATTTACCAAAAGAACTTTCTAAATTCTTAGTTGTTTGAGATTATGTTTATTACGATAAAAAAGATGATAATCACTTAATTGTCGGAAGGAAAAAAAGATTAAATAAATTAGCGAGAATTAAATGAGATGCAAATAGATTATCTCTTGGAGAAAAAAAAGAACAAATTTTTGCTGTAAACATCGATTATGGAATTATTGTTTCATCAACTATAACACCAAAATTTAACCCTGGAATGATTGAAAGATATTTAATTTTATTTGAATATCATGATATAAAACCAATTCTTTGTTTAACAAAAACAGATCTTCATAGCTTAGAAAAAGAAGAATATCAAATATTTTTAGATTTAGGATTAGAAATATTTTTTATCACAGATAAAGAAGACGAAGAACTTTCAAGACTGAAAGATTATTTAACGGAAAAAACTGTTGTTTTTGTTTGAAATTCATGAGTATGAAAAACTTCACTTACGAATAAAATTTATGGCGATATGGTTTGAAAAGAATGAGAAACAAGCCAAAGGACTTGATATGGACAACATACTACAACTTCTAGTACAGTATATGAATGGAGAGAAAAATCATTTGTTATTGATACTCCTGGGATTATGAATTTAAACTTATTTGAAACGAGTAAAGATAATTTAAAATATTTATTTTCTGATTTTCAAGAATTAAATAACGAATGTAAGTATAAAAAATGTACACACACAATGGAACCAGACTGTGCGGTACAAAAAGCTTTTCATGAAGGAAAACTTCCTCAAGCGAGATATGAACTATATTTAAACTTACTTGAAAGATTATAAAAGAACTTAATGATAAATTAAGTTCTTTTTTTTATAATAATACCACACTATTTTCTTTGTTATGAAGGTTGATTTATGTTTTCGCAGTCTGCATATTTAAGTGATTTGAATGATTTTTTAAAAGAGCACTATCTTGAATCAGGAGAAAATTATAATAAATCGAGTGAACAAAAAGCAAAATATTTAACATTTTTATTAAGTTGTTTTCCTGAAGATTTTTTTGATAAAATATGTATAAATTGGAATACTTTTTCAAAAGAAAAAAATATTGTTATAAGTTATGATGATAGTGTTTGTACCTTTTTATCAAATCTATCGCATTTTGAAAGATTTCTCGTAAGGAATTATGTCTATGATGATAAATTTGATTTATTCCTAGATGAACTAATGTTTGTAATTACTTTTTACTTAGATTGGATTGTTGGAAAAAACCTTAAAAACACCTAATATGGTGTTTTTTCTTTTGCAAAAAATCATATATTTTTTAAAATTTAAATAAATAA
>CAJXJP010000046.1 GCA_913055215.1 uncultured Candidatus Altimarinota bacterium
AAATTATAAAATATTATATTTCAGGATTATCTGATTTATTTTTTTTAATAAAGATTATATAATGTATATTAAATAAAGATAAATATAAAATTTTTGCGAATTTAATATTCACTATAATTAATAGTATTGATATAATCATTTATTGCCTCTTTTATATAGGGAGTTATATTTTTTGGTAAATTATTAATTGGAAAAAAATCCATCCCATAACATCTATCTAACTCCATATTTTTAATGGTTCAACTCCAATTCCTACATGAAAAATAAAATTGTATATATTCTCTACCATCTCATAAAGGGCTATATGCTACTCTTTCAAAGTTTAAATCTTTTCTTTTAATATTAATTCATGCTTCCTCCTTCACTTCCCTTATTGTAGCATCAATAGGTGATTCATTCCCATCAAGGTGTCATGCTATTAGGTTATACATTGAATCTTGAGATCCTCATTTTCTTAAATATAACAGTATCTTTTCTCAATCCAATAAGAAAATATGTGTTGCAACTAAAAATTTTGTCCTTTCCATTTTTTAATATTAATAAATAAAAGTTTTTTAATAATCTAAAATTATATTTATTTTTTTAAATATTTTATCATTCCATTCTGAATTTTTGTATTTTTTTACTAACTCTACTAATATTTTACATCTTTTAATTTCTGAGATATTATTTTCTTTTTTATAGAAAAGAAAATTGTCATAAATATCAGCCATTTTTATTATCATCGCATCCTCTCAAATCAATGAACATCTCTGTACAATATCTTCCAAAATTTCTGATTTTGATACATTATTATTTTTAGAATTTGCTTTCACTATATTCAAAACATATGTTCAGAAAGATTCTTGTATGACTGTTTCTCAAATATTTGTATCCTCTAATGCATCATGCAACAAGCCTGCAATTTGTAATTCTTCTGAATATCCATGGTTCCACAAATATGTTCAAACTCTGACGCTATGATATAATGTTGGTTTTTTCATAGCTTCTGCTGGAAAATGCTGAATAAGAGTTTTTAATGCTTCTTCAAATTTAAATCACATCATAATATTTTATGCTTAGATATATTTATCTTATATTATACAGAATAATGATTTTTTGAAATAAATTAATTTTTTATCTACTCTATGAAAAACGAAAAAAACCAATCAATTTATTGATTGGTTTTTTATAATCTTCGAAATATTAATCTATCATATTAAAAATTCTATAATCAAATTCTGCGTTAATATAGTCTTTTTCGATGATAAATCCTGTTCCACGTTCAAGTCACAAAAATTTCATTATTAAATCACTATATTCATTGATATCACTTACTAAAATTTTATCAAAAGATTCAATATCATTCGTTTTTTCCCCAGCCCATATATACCATCCCGAAAAATCATCTTCTTCAATATATCTTTTCCCTTCTATATCCATCTCTTCCGTTTTTTCTTTGAAATTTTTTGAAATATATAAATATTTATCCATATCACATGGTTCATAGCTCAAACCAAATTTTCTACAGATCTTTTTTTGTTGATTAAATACAGACATATTCGTATATTATTTATTAATTGCTTCTATCTTATAAAAAGATAATTTTTTTACAATTAAAAAGTATAGAATTAGATTTAATTCTATACTTTTTTTAGGATTTGTTTTGGTGGAGTTTATATTAATTTATCTATCAAATTAATATATTCATTTAATTTTTTGTGATCTAAATTAATATCCTCAATTATCATAAAACTTTTTCATTGTTTTATATTGTTTAATAAGTTGAGTTGTTTTTTCTACGAAAATTACATTTTCATAATCATATCAAAGTGTATCTTGATTTTCTCTTTCTCAAATTATATAAAAATAATTTCCATCAGAAATATAATATTTATTTTTATATCCTAAATCAATGGTTAATCATGGTTTTAAATTTGGAATTATATCAAAATTTTTATCATACACATAATATTGGTCTTTTTTATATTCCTGCACACTTCAGATTCAAATGAGGGTTTTATAATCAACATAATCTAATATTTTCCCCTCTCTAATTATCTCCTTTCATGTATCAAGGATAGCTGGTGAATAATAATTTATATCAGATTTTATAACCGTATGTTCATTTATTTTTCTATAATAAATTCCATCATGAAACAAATGAGCATAATACAATCAATTTTTATCTTGAAAATAAATTTCTGACAGAGATCTATCATAATTTCAATTTTTTAGAAATTCAAATGTAAGAGTATCAATATTATTTAATTTCTTAAATTTTGTATCTCTATTTGGTATTTTTTGATAAAAATATATCGATTTATTATCTGAGACTATTCCATAATTTTGTTTTAAATTTCCATAATTATTTTGCCTATATATTTGAAATGATTCTCTATCAATAAAGTCTAATCTATTCTTTATAACAATAATTTGGTTAATTCAATTTCCATAATTTCAATATTCATAATAATAATTTTTATCTCTTGCAAATATTGATTTTCATATAATTTCAAAACTTCCAGCATCAAGTCAGGGAAAACATCAAATATTGTAATTAAATTCATTTTTGCCATTTATCTTCAGAGTATTTTCGTAAGAATATTCTAGTAAAATATTCGAATTAGACCTATTTGTTGGATAATTCTTACAGACCAAAGTATTTTGTATTCATTCAGTGTTGTTGAAAAAGTATATTTTCAAAAAAATAGTTCAAACTAATCCTCAAAGCATTAATATTAAAAATATTTTTATAAATTTTCTATTTATTTTCATAAATACCGTTTATTAATTAAAAAAAGCAGGTTTTAATACCTGCTTACTATCAGCCACATTCTGAAAATCTGATGATGAACATAAAGAAAATTATTTTAAATTAACTAGATTATAATTATCTAAGTTAAATTTTACAAAGTTATCTTCTTCAAATCTAGAAAGCTCAATTGCATTATTTTCATGTAGAATATACATATTATTTCAAGATTTAATAATTATACTTTCTTTGATTTTAGATTTAATATTTTCTAAATATTCTTGATAATCTTCTTCTGTAAGCATCCAGTCTCATATCATGTAATATCAATATTTTCACTTTTTTAAAAAAATTATTTCATAATATTCCTCCGTAATATCCGGTTTAAAGCCAGTAACTAAAACACCATCTTCTACAGTTTTCAACCATCATTTGTTATGATATGTTTGAACATCTTGATTTTTAAAAAGATTATTGTTTCAATGTAAAAAGAATAAAGTCATTAAGGTAAAAATAGTAACTATTACTATTAAAAATATATTTTTGTTATTCATCATTAATTTTTTAAGAAAAAGTCCTCAATAATATGAGGACTAAATTAATTAAACTAGTTCCTATTTTTTAGGAAAAAGCCGTCTGATAGAGAATTTATCCAAAAGCGTTAGTTTATAAAGATGCCTTGATACTTTTCATATATGATTAGTATAACTTATAAATATACCCGAACTATTTGTAATGATTATTCATCATATTTTTCTACAAACTTTGTAATTATGTTTTTTATTTTATCTATTGTTTTTTTCAAACTTAATAAACTAGGTCTTTTATTCATTGAATCTGTGATATCACTATCAAGAGGAGTTTTTCCAGTATAATTATAGTCATTAAAAACTTTTGCTAATTTTTCCTGATTTAAATTATTTTCCATACATATTTTCTCAAATTCATGAGCTTTTTCTCAAATGAGAAATTTTTCAAATTCAGAAGTTATGTCTGTATTTTTTGGAAGCTGCATCAAATGTTTTTCAATAAATTTTTCAATTAATGCTTTTTTACTTTGAAGTTTTGGCTCTCAGGCTAGAGTAGAAAGTATAGATTGTTTCAGTTTCTCTCTATGTTCTTCATCAGAATCTTTTAAAGTTCCAAGCATTCAGATTATATAATCAACATTAATAATATCCGTTGTAATGAGTTCTAATTCAAAATCAATTTCATTCAAAATAGAAGTTTTCTCTACTTCAGTTTGTGCTTGTCTATAGAGTTCCAAATATTTTGATCTATAATCCGCCAAAGTTTGAGCATCGATATCCAGGAGATTAAAATTGAATTCTTGAAATGTTTCTAGAACATTTAAAATACGATATACATCTCTGAACGCTTTTACAAATTCTGCTTTTTGAGTTTCTCAAAGTAAATTATCAACTGATTCGATACTTGGGGCAATGATATAAAGTTTTTCTAGAGCATTAGAAAAATATTTCACATAGGTTTCATATGGTTCGAGTAAAATTGTTTGTTCTGCATCTGGATTTGAAAACAATTTAATTGCATCTTGAACATTTTGTTGCAAGTTTCTAAAGCAAACTATATTTCATTGAGATTTTTTTTCATCCAGTATTCTGTTTGTTCTTGAAAACGCTTGAATTAGACCATGATACTTTAGATTCTTATCGACATACATTGTATTCAGAGTTTTGCTATCAAAACCAGTCAAAAACATATTTACCACAAGTAATAAATCAATTTGTTTATCTTTTACTTTTTTTGCAATATCTCTGTAATATTCATAAAACAATTTAGTATCTTTCGTAGAATAACTCGTTCCAAACATTTCGTTATAATCTCACATATAACTTTCTAAAGCATCACGAGAGTGCTGATTTACTTTTGTTATTTCAAAATTTACTTCATCATCATTTTCTTTTTCATCTTCATTTACTCAATATGAAAAAATAGTAGCAACCTTTAAGTCATGATTTGCTTTTTTAAAAGCTTCATAATACATCATCAAACTTTCTTTACTACTTACGCACATCATTGCCGTATATTTTTTATTATGAGTTTTTGAAGGATGAGTTCTTATAACATAATCCACTACTTTTTTGATTCTTTCAGGATGATCAAAAATTTCTTTTGTATTGATATTTTGAACGGATTCATCTCAACTATTTTCAAATTCTTTTTTAGTTTTAAAGGTATTAATATATTCTACAGAAAAACGAAGAACATTATTATCATCTATTGCATCAGTAATAACATATTCATGGAGTGATTCAGTAAATAAATCTTTTGTTGTTCTGAGATTATTATGATTTTCTTTTAAGATAGGAGTTCATGTAAATCCAAAAAGTTGAGATTTTTGGAAAAAATCAGTGATTTTTTTATGTGTTTCCCCAAACTGACTTCTATGACATTCGTCAAAGATAAATACAATTTTTTTATTTTCAAATTCCGAAAGTTGATATTTATATTGAGATTTTGAAATGGCCGTATTGAGTTTTTGAATTGTTGTAACGATGAGATTATTATCACTGCTTAAAAATTGTTTTACGAGACTTTTAGTATCTTTCGTTCCATCAACACTTCCATCAGAATAACTATTAAACTCTTTGGTTGTTTGATAATCTAAATCTTTTCTATCTACGACAAAAACAACTTTTGAAACTTCTGGAAGTTTTTCTAAGATTTGACTTGTTTTAAATGAAGTTAAGGTTTTCCCACTACCGGTTGTATGCCAAATATACCCGTTTTCATTACTTGTTTGTACTCTACTAATAATTGCTTCTGTTGCATAAAATTGATAAGGTCTCAAAATCATAGCAATTTTTTCTGATTGATTCAAAACAATATATTTTGCTATCATTTTTGAAACATGACATTTTTCCAGGAAAATTTGAGTAAATTTTTCTAAATTTCTGATAGTTTTATTTTTTTCATCTGACCAAAAAAACGTTTGTTTAAAGTTCCCTATTCCATCTTTATTTTTATGACCATTGTTGGCGTAATATTTTGTATCAACTCCATTAGAAATAACAAAAACTTGGATATATTGAAACAATCCAAAACCACCAGCGTAACTATGTTTTTGATAACGTTTTGTTTGATTAAAGGCTTCTTTGAGTTCAAGACCTCTCTTTTTCAATTCGATTTGTACCAAAGGTAAACCGTTAATCAAAATCGTCACATCATAACGATTAACATAACTTCCCTCCATCGTGATTTGGTTCGTCACTTGGTACTCGTTTTGACACCACTTTTCACAATTCATAAAACGGATATAGGCTTTTTCTCCATCATCAAGAAGTAATTCCATTCTATCTCTGAGAATCTCAGCTTTTTCAAAGGTATTTCATTTATTCAGATGATTTAAAACCCTTTCAAATTCTGCGTCTGAAAGAGTTTTTCCATCCAATGATTTTTTATTATGGATTTCTAATTGTTTTTTAAAATTTTCCAATAAATCTGCTTCGTCTTCGATTTTTACAAATTCATACCCCTGAGTTTGTAAATCTGCGATCAGTTTATTTTCTAATTCTTGTTCTGATTGAGTGTGGTTCATAACAATTATTTTTAAATATAGTTTTTTAATTCATTTTTAATAGTATCTAGTATTGTTTTTCTCTCTGACAACGAAGGTTTTTTAATTAATTCAATTATTATTTCATTATCTAATGGAATTTTTTCAAATTCCACTGTTTGATTTGCTAATTTTTTAAATCAATCTTCTGTAATAAGATTTTGACTATAAAATTCTTTATTTACATTTATGTTTATTATTTTTTTTGCTTTTGATAAATCATACTCTTGAATATCTTCTTGAATATTAATTTCTTGTTGAATGTACTCAAAAGTTTCTTCTTTATTTTCTAATAAACCATTTTCATCTAAATAATTTTCAAGCTTTTCATAGTATAAGTTATAATCCTGATAATAAAGTGCTTCACTATAACTTATTCAAACTAAATTTTGATCATCATCGATAGAATTATTAAATTCTTCGTTATCTTCATAATTTACTACTTCAAGATATGAAAGATCCAAATTAAAAAAGTACTCTAAAATGTAACTCAAAAAAGAATCCGTATATCTTGATATAAATAATGCAAATTCCGGAGAACTATTTTCATTCTTTGGAATAGATTTTCAATGTGAAAGATCTCATCTATTATTTCTTATTTTACCTATCTTATTAATTGTATTTTTGTATAGATTTGAGAATTCTGGCTCAATATCACATTTGTCACTTAATTTTTCTATAGCATCTTTAAATATTTCAACAAAATCTGTATTATCTAATTTCTTAATTCCAGCTTGATTAATTCAAGGACTTAATTTAAGAATAATTGTTTTACAAATTCATTCTACTAAAGATTTACAACTTTCAATTGTAACATCTGGATATATAAAAATATTCTTTTCTATTTTATCTATATGAAGATTATAATAATTGATTCCATCAAATTTATGAATATTTTCATTTATTAATTTTTTCGTTAATTCCATTAATTTCCTTTTATTAAACAAACATCCCCTGCAATAACCCTTTTTTAAATTCTTCCATTTTTTCCAATTCTTCCGAAGTTTTTTCGATTTTCTCGTCTAAAGACGAAAGGAAATCTGCGATTTTTTGTTGTTCTGGAAGAGATGGAAGTGAAAAGTGAAATTTTGATAATTCACTCTGATTTATACTTGCTTGACTAACTGCTTGGTTACAAATTGACTCAAATCTGTTTTTAGATGACTGTAACTTTAAAACATAATATAAAAATTTTGAAATTATGTATTTATTGTCAACTCTTATGCATAATAAATTCATTCAATGATAAATAGTCTCTTCTAAATCAAAATAAGCAATTTTTCAAATATGTTTAACACTATTAATATTACTGAATAATATATCTCATTTATTTAAAATATAAGTTTCTTTTGCATTTAAATCATTAATATATCACAATTTATTTATATTAATTGTTCAATCAGATATTGTTTCAATTCTTGTAACTCTCGAGTTTGTTTTTTCACTAGTTTGTTGAGATGAAATTCAATTTCTAATATGCTTACAAACTTCACCCAACTTCTTATCTTCCCACTCTCCAAAACTCTCTCCACTCTCATCTTTAAACCTGATTTCCTGACTAAAAATCTTTTGCATCATCCCTTTTTTATATTCTTCAAGATTTTTCTTTTTTTCTCTGATATTTTCGATTTTTTCGTCCACCGAAGAAAGGAAGTTTGCAATTTTTTGTTGTTCTGGGAGTTGAGGGAGAGGAAGTTTTAAACTTTTTAAATCTTCAATACTAACATTACTTTGATTCCCAGTTCATCCTTTTGAATTTCAAAAGAAATTATATAGAAATCTTTCATGTAAAAGTATTTTTGAAATAAAGTTATTACTTGATAAATTTTGTATTTGCCTAAGTCTTACTAACCTTTGGTTGAGTAAGTATTTATCATTTTTATCAATTTGTACAGAATATCAATAATCTCTTTTTCAAACAGTTCATGTTAATGTTAATACATTATCTCATTTTTGAAGTAAAACATTTTTTTGATTTCATTCCATTCTGTTCCAATATGAAGGGCTTCTATCTAATCTTAGCTGATTCATGTAGACATTAGACATTTTTATTAATTGAAAATTATCAATATTATTAGACATTTCTAAGCTAGAAAAAGCATAACCAGATTGAAAGTCAATAACTTCTCAAAGATTCTTCTCTTCCCACTCCCCAGAGAACTCTGAAAACCTAATTTTCGGAATATGTGATGTATTATTTTTCATAGTTTTTTTATTTAGTGTATGGTCAACAAACTACTTCAGCTGTTTGTGTTGATTTTGATGTAATTATTTCAGCAAGCTGAAGCATGCTGTTGACAGATAAATTGAGCTATTTGTTGTTAATTTTTGAGTTTATTTTGCGTGTTTTTATGTATTTTTCCCTTGACATTTTTCTGAGAATCTCATATAATACTCTTGAGGTTTGAGGGTTCGTCCCAATTTCTCGAACAACTGATTCGGTGCAAACCTTGCCAAAGTAGCTGTCCTCTATGAGGACGGCTTTTTTGTTGCGTCTTCTAGTACCTGTAAAAATTGTTCTTCATTATCAAAAAATAGTTGATTTCAGTATCAATTATTTTTCCAAAGTGGGATAATCGATACAAATTCATATTTGTTCCATCCATCCACTTTTCTCACGACTATTTTGACTCTATTTTTATTGTGATTTACAATTGCAACAAATCAGTAGAGATTTACGATCTTTTTTTCTTTGATTTTTTTATTTTTTCTTTTTATATCAAAAGTTTGCATTTCTTCTCTAAACTCTTGATATAACTTGGAATTATTAAGAATATATTCAGTATTTAAAAAGCATAAGTATCTGATATAAACCTCTTTTATTGGTCTTTTATGATTTTTATTTTTCCATTCAATATGATTAAATCATTCAGGGGTAATTTTTATTTCTCAAAAAGCAGGTGAAGTAATAGTTCTATTTTGTTTGAAATACTCAACTGCTTTTTCTTTCATTTTATTATATTTTTCTAGTGAAATTTCCTCCATTTTCTAATTTTTTAGAATAATATTTTATTTTTAAATTCTTCATTGACTATAAGCTTATTGTAGATTAAAATGGGCTTTTTATTCCCAGTTCATCACAAAAACCTTGAATTGTTTTATCTATATGTTTCCCTTCTTGTTCTATTTCTTGTAATCTCGTAGCAACATCATCTAAATTAACTGGTTCTTCTTCTTCAAATGTATCAACATATCTAGGAATATTCAAATTGTAGTCATTTTCTTTGACCTCATCGAGAGTTGCAAGATATGAATATTTTTCTATTTCTTCTCTTTTTTGATACGTTTCAACTATTTTTTCTATATGAACTGGAGTTATTCTATTTTGATTTTTTGCTTTTTCGAAATGATTCGATGCATCGATAAATAAAATATTTTCATCTTCTTTTCTACATTTTTTGAAAACAAGAATACAAGTTGGAATCGAAGTCCCATAAAAAATATTTGCTGGAAGTCAGATAACTGCATCCAAATAGTTTCTATTTTCGATTAAATATTTTCTAATTACTCATTCTGACGAACCTCTAAATAATACACCATGAGGAAGTACTACAGTCATCGTTCCATTATCAGCTAAGTGCGAAATCATATGTTGAACAAAGGCAAAATCTGCTTTTGAACTTGGTGCAAGTTTTCCATAACTCGCAAATCTTTCATCTTGAGAATGAATTGGATTCGCTGACCATTTCGCTGAAAAAGGAGGATTCGCAACAATTGCTTCAAATTTTTTTCCTCTATGTTCTGGATGTTCTAGCGTATCACCATTTTTAATATCAAATTCTGAAAAATGAACTCAATGCAAAATCATGTTCATACGAGCAAGATTATATGTTGTTGTATTCATTTCTTGTCCGAAAAATTCCCCAACTTTTTGAACTTGTTTTTTTACTCTTAACAGTAATGAACCAGAACCACATGTTGGGTCATAAACTGATTTTAATGTTTTTTTATCAGTTGTAACGAGTTTTGCTAAAATAGTCGAAACTTCTTGCGGAGTATAAAATTCTCATGCTTTTTTCCCAGCTCCTGCTGCGAATTGTCCAATTAAATATTCATAAGCATCTCATAATACATCAATATCAGTATTTTCTAATGCAAAATCAATTTTATCAAGGTGTGATAATATTTTTGAAATAAGAATATTTTTTTGTTCAACAGTTTTTCCAAGTTTATGAGAACTTAAATCTAAATCAGCAAAAAGATTATTAAAATCATCTTCTGAATCAGTTCCCATCGTAGAAATTTCAATATTTCTGAGAATTTTTACTAAATCATCGAGAATAAAGTTTGAATCTGAATTTTGCGAATTATTATTTCATTTTTTTGAAATTTCTGAAAATAATTCTGAAGGCAAAAGAAAATATCATAGAGAACTTACTGCATTTTCGCGAATAGCTTCTATAACATCTTTTTGTTTATTTTCATCGAGTTCAAAATATTTTTTATCAAATTCATCTTTAAGTAAATCATTTGCATACAAGCAAAATTTTTCAGATAAATATTTATAAAATATAAAACCTAAAATATAGTCTCTAAATTCATCCGCTGTCATTTTTCCTCTGAGTTCATCGGCAATATTCCAAAGTTGTGTTTCTAATTGTTGTTTATGAGAGTCTGTCATAGTTATTTTTTTTTAACATTAAACCGCATATAATATATAGTTTTTTCACTCAAAATCAATAAATTCAAATTTTTATCATATATATCAAAGAACATAAAAAAACCAATCAATAAATTGATTGGTTTTTAGGTTTATTTTGGTGCAGCAAGACACACCAGTAAGTAATAAATTATTGATAAGTATTAGCTTTGATAGATAATATTTACTTA
>CAJXJP010000047.1 GCA_913055215.1 uncultured Candidatus Altimarinota bacterium
ACAAGAAATTTCTTTTGAAAAAAAGAATTTAAATTACTAGCTGAAGATGTCATTATAGCTAATACTTCAAGATGAGGAATTATCAATGAAAATAAATTAATTGAATATTTAGAAGAAAACGAATTTGCAGGAGCATATTTAGATGTTTGGGAAGAAGAACCATCTGATCCTAAAACTGAATTACTAGAACTTCCAAACTGTATTGTTTCTCCTCATATTTGAGCTATGACTTGGGAGGCAGAAAAGAGAATGCATTATTTTGAAATTTTAGACAAATAAAAAAACAAGCCAAAGGCTTGTTTTTTTATTTGATTTCTTCAGTAACTCCAGTTGCAGTAGTTCATGAATTACTCATTGTTTCTTTTTGTTTTTGAATTAATTCTTGAATTTGTGCTTCAGTTAATTCAACTGTTTGAGGAGTATTTGCTTCTATTATAAGAATAATACCTGTTCCTAAGATAGACATAACAATTGCAAACATTGCAAGTGAAGCCATAATTTTTGTCCCTATATTTTTTCTCATACTTACTGTAATTTTAATAATATTTTTTGTATATCGCTATATGAATTGTTTTCGAAAATTGAGTCATTCCATTGAATGTTATAACTTTCTCAATCTGTTGTATTAATTTGCATTGTATCGTTTTCGTTCAGAAATTCAAATGTAATTTTATCGGATTTTATTTCATATTGAATTTTTAGCTCAGTAAGAGAGTATGTTTGGCTAATAACTTTGTATATTTTTTGCATAATAGAAACTTTTTCGCCAATTTTAGTTAGTTGTTTTTCTAAGGATAGAAGTTCTATATTTTCTTTAATTTGGATGTCATTATTTCATAAGAAATGGATATATGAATCTGTTCACCTTTCAATTCTGGCCTTCATTAAGATATTTTTAAAATATCATTCATCCGTCATATAATCTGAAGTAAATTCAAATTCTAAATCTTGTCTAATATTTGTTTCGTTACTAGAAATTGGAATTATCAGATCTTTGATATGAACATTATAATCTTTTCACGATCTTACAACTTCTACATTATCGTAAATGATTCTAACAAAGTTTGTAATTTTTGAAAATGCTCATCTTTCACCAAGTAATTTATTTCTTTTATAACTTTCAATTACAGGATCTTTTTCTACTGGAGTAAAGGTATCATCGCCAGGACCTCAAGTACTTTGGTTATTTGTTTTGTCTGTAAAAATATGTTGAAAGAATTTATTGAAAACAAATCTATCTTTTTCTTCTTGTTCAGCTGCTTGATATTTTTCTTTATAAATTACTTTATATTCATCAAGATTATATGTTTCTGAAAGGGGAATCCATTGTTTCGTTTCATTAATTTCTTTTTCTTCTTCGATAAAATTGATAGTATTTCATTTATCTGGATAGAAATAAAAATTTAATTTTTTAGGATTTTCTCATTCAACGATAACATTTTTAAATATAAAACAACTGGCGTTTTCAATTTCTACTGATCACTCATTTTCTTCTTTTCCAGAGAAACATTCCTTATGCTCTTTTGCTAAAATTTCAGCATTTCATAAGTAAATTCATCTAAATCGTTCCAAGAATTTTATACTTGAATCTTTGTCTAAAAGTACTTTTTTCACATCCTGATCTGTTCAAGAAGTATTTTGATTCGTTTTTGCGTAGACATATGCATCATAGTTGCTGATTGCAAGATAATAATCATCGTAGTTGATTTTCATTTTCATGTAATTGAGCATCATTGATCTCACAATTTGTTTCTTAGTTCATTGCACTAAGTATTTTTTTGTATTGTAAAAATCTAATAAATCTCAGATTTTCTTGTGTAATATTCCTGTATATATATCAAAATTAAGAGTTGGATTATCCTTTCTGACTAGCAGTTTATCTTCACTTCTTTCTTTTTCAAAGTATGCATTGTAAATAAGGTCTTCCATGTTTGAGAGAACATTTTCATGGTCATGTAAACCAGTACTTACCATTGTGTCTGTTCACTGTTTATAGAATAATATTGATAATTCTACATATTGAGTAAAAATTTCGACAATATTTTTAGAGTAATCGTTTACAACTTCAGGATCCGATAGTAAAATATTTTTTGTGAAATATAAAAAATCTTCAATTTCTCAGAATTCATCTTCATCTTTTTTTACCACTTCAAGTAATTGAGGTATATATTCATGAAAATATTGCTCTAAATTATAATATAATTTATCTGACTGTTCTATGTCATATGCAAAATATGAAAAATTTAATCATAAGGCAAGGTGATTTGGTTCCTGACTACTGGCTCATTGTTCTTTTGTTAGAACATTTTTCATATTAATTCTACTATAGATATTTTCTGGATTTGAGAGGAGCGTATTTTTATAATAGTATGTGATAAGTTGAGACATAAAATCTCTATCTTTTGTACTAAGTTTTTCTATTTGTTGTAATTTTTCGTCAATTTTTCTTGCCTTTGTGTTGGAAACTTTTTCTTCTTTCAGAATAAGGCTTAATTCTTTCAGGATAATATTTTTATAATAGAGGCTTTTCTTTTTATTGTTTAAAAACAGAGCATAATAGCTTTCAATGTATTGACTTCAAGGTAATGAAAAGAATTTTGAATCTTTTAGCTCATCAATAACTGTATTTTTCTTAACTAAATCATATTGAATAAATTTAAAAACATTTGTCAGATATTGAACAGTTCATTCTTCTAATTTAAATGGTTTTAACACTTTTTCGTTAATTATCCCATCATTTGTTAAAAAACTTTCAGAAATATAGAAAAATGTAAATAATTGTTCGAGGCGATATCTATCGGTTTTTGTATCTATCCCACGAATTTGTTTAGGATTATATTTAATTCAAACATGAGGATAAATATCAATTTTTCTTTTTCTTTCTCAACTATGCACTAAAAATAACTTATTTGAAGCAGATAGTGAAAATACTTCAGATGTATTTTTTCAAAGAGTATTAATTATGAAAGTTCCAGGAGTATTTTGCTCAATTTGTAAACTTGGTGTATTGATTTGATATTTTTTACCAGTTTCTTCGAATTGGAAAACGTATAATCCTTTTTCTAAGTTTATGTTGGTTACTCAGGCGACCTCAGATACTGTATAATTTTTAGATTCTGAGAATATACGGTCAGCAATCCCAATATATTCCATCTGCATTCATGATTTTGCTGATTCAACAGCTTGAGTTTTGAATGTATCTCATTCTGATTGAATAGAATACAATCCTTTCTCTAAATATTCAAAATTATTTTTCATCTCACGCTGAAATTCAGGTGCAATAAATGTAATAAATACAAGAAAAATGAGACAAGCACTTGTCACAAAAAATAAAAAGATTTTACTTACTATATTCACGGGAAGAAAAATTAGTAGCTAGAATATAAATATATTAGAAGTTTTTGCCTTATTGTAAAGGAAATTAACGCTTTTTTACTTGCGCATTTTCTCGCTTTATTTCTCAGTTATATTTTGTTTAAAATCATTATTAAATATTTTTCCAAAATCTGATAATATTTTAGAATTTTTCAAAATAATTCATATCTCACGATTTCTATCAATACTATAATGTGAGAAATTTATACTTCATAAAAATAAATATTTTTTATCGACATAAATGGCTTTAGAATGCATTTTATTCTTTTCTAAGAAGCGATATTCAATTTGATTGTTTTTTAAAATATTGAGAACTTCAGTGTCATCTTTCATAGTTTTAGGGAAAACGATTCTAATCTTTATTCATTTTTTTGAAGCCGTGATAAGTTCGTTTAAGAATTTATCATCTTTTGCATATTGAAAATAAATATCAATATTCTTTTGAGCACTTTGTACTAATTTATTAAATTTAGTTCTCGTATTTTCAGGACTTATTACTAAATTTGGAAATTCAAATATTTCTTTTTTTCATTGATAATCATTAATAAAAATTTTTTCTAATTTTTCTATAATTTTTGGATCAGAGGTTTTTACAAAAAAATCACGATTTTTTGTAAAAGTTGAATAAGAAAAATTTCAAGTTGAGATATATGCAAAATCATCGATTAGTAAAAATTTTGAATGATTGAGACTAAAGTTTTTTGTGTTTGACCAATGAACATTTACTCAAGAACCTGTAAGATTTTTATAGGATTTATTGTTAATACTATAAGCTTTATAAGGGTTTTTCTCTAATACTACTTTGACATCAACTCAATTATTATGAGATTTTTTAACTGCTTGTTGTATTCTTTTTTCAGTGAGAATATATGTTTCTAGCCAGACCCTTTTTTCGGCATTATTTATTTCATTCGTAATTTGCTCTAACAATTTTTTATTTGGAGTTTTGAACATTTCAGGATTTTGAATTAATTGAAGTTGATCTAATTCAAAGTTAGATATTTCCTGAATAGTTTTTTTACTTTCTTGGGTATATTCTACATTTTTTTGATGAAAGTCTGTATATTCATCTCATTGTAAATATGAAAAAACAATAAATAATAACACAATGCACCGCGAAAGGATTAATTTTTTTTGTTTTCAAGTCATTTTATATTTTTTTTAAAAAATCCCTGCTTTTCTTATCAGAAAAACAGGGAAGTGGATTTTGAGGATTTTATCCGAATATTTTTTCGAATACACCACCTTTATTTACATTTATTTTTTTTTCTTGAGCTATAGTTTCATATAGTTCTCTTTCTTTTTTTGAAAGTTTTTTAGGAATCTTTATATTCAGAGTGATATATAAGTCTCATTTATCTTCTGATTCTATATGTTTTACTCCATCATTAGCAAGTTTTACAACTGTTCCATGTTGTGTTCCAGCTTTCACTTCTAATGTTCTTTTTCCGATTATTGGGATATTTATTTCTTTTGTCGTTCATAGAATTGATTCTATAACATCAATTTCTGCTTCATAATGTAAATCTACACCATCTCTTCTTAGTTCTTTTTCTTGAGTAGGTACATTAAACTTGATATATAAATCACCACAAGCTTTCGTTCCAACTCCATCATTTCATTCGTCAGTTAGTTTTATGACCATACCACTATCAATCCCAGCAGGAATATCAATGTCGATGTCTTTTTTAACTTTTTTTCTTTTTTCACCGTGACAATCTTCACATGTTTTTTCAAATTGTTCACCTGAACCATGACATTCATCACAGGTTCCTGTTTGTTGAATAGTCCCAAAAATACTTTGAGAAGTATATGTTACTTTACCAGATCAATTACACTTCGTACATGCTTTTTTTCATTCTCAACCTTCTCCATTACATGTTGAACAATGTTCTAATTTGTTAAATGAAATTGTTTCTTTTCCTCCATAAATACTTGTTTTTAGATCAAGATTAATTGTGTATTCTAAATCTTCTCATTTATATTCTCTTCTAGCTTGTCTTTGTTGTCCTCAACCAAATCCTCCACCAAAAAATGATTCAAATATATCACCAAAGTCTACATTTACATTTCCTTGGAAGCCTCCGCCAAATGGATTTCATCCTGCAGCTCATCCTGTTGAGCCAAACATGTCGTATTGTTGTCTTTTTTGTTTATCTGAAAGAGTAGAGTACGCTTCATTTACTTCTTTAAATTTTTGTTCTGCATCTTTATCTCAGGCATTTCTGTCTGGGTGATATTGCATTGCTTTTTTTCTGTATGCTTTTTTAATTTCTTCTTCGTTTGCACTTTTTTCTATTCCTAAAACTTCATAAAAACTCATAGAGATTTTCTTATTAGTAAATAATTAATTTATGAAAGGATTTTATAGAAATATCTCTCTTTGTAAAGAGAAAAAGCCCATAAAAAAAGAAATAATGAATTCGTTCATTATTTCTTTTTTATTTATTAAAATGGAATATCTTCTACTGAGATTTCTTCTTCTTGTTTTGGTGTTTTTCTATTTACCGCTGCTGAAGTGTTTCCTGGAGTTTCGTCCGTTCCAAAAGATTTGTTATCGTCTTTTCCTCCGAGCATAATCATATTTTCACCAACAATTTCAGTTCTATATCTTTTTGTTCCATCTTGTGCTTCCCAAGATCTTGTTTGAAGTCTTCCTTCAATAAAGATTTTTTGACCTTTTGTTAAATATTGACCAGCAATTTCTGCTAATTTAGACCAAAGAACAATATTATGAAATTCTGCTTGTTCTTGTCTCATACCACTTGAATCAGTCCAATTTCTGTTTGTTGCTACTGAAAAACTACAAACATTTTGTCCGTTAGGAGTTTGTTTTAATTCAATATCTTGAGTGATTCTTCCTATAACTTGTGCTTTATTTAAATCCATACAAAAAAATTACGTAATTAATATAGGTGTATAAGAATACAAGAGTTATTATATACGAAATATATATATTGCAAATATTTAAATCAATAAAAATACTAAATAGTCAAGTAATTATGTATTTTTTCTGTTCAGTATTTTGCGCTCAGATTTTTTTTGTGGTAGGATAAAAAGGAATAAACTATTTTGTTACTAAGAACCTATGTTGAAAAAACTGATTACACATCTTTTATTAATTGCTGTAATGGCTTCAGGATTTATGATCTGAGGGCAAACTTTTGCAAACAATGCAAACGCAGATGAGGAATTAAACTACACTCAATTAAGAACTATTGATAGATGAACATTCAACGAATACAGATATAGAATGACCGAAAAGTATTTTACTCTTAGAGATAAATACAGCGTTGAAGGGAAATTAGATAAACAAACATTGGCATATATTTATAAATATGCGAAAGACGGTTATGAATATCTTCCAAATAATCTTTCAAATAAAAACTTATATAAAAGATTAGAAACTTCAGTAAAAAGAGCGTACAAATATCCAGAAAATGATGCAATTTATCAAGAATTTAAAGAAAATTTAGTTGCATATATTAAAGATGTTCAAATTCAAAAAGTAAGGGGGAGTATTAAAGTTGCACCAAAAACTGGGAATGCACCTTTAAATGTAACTTTCAGATGATCAAACATTAAAGATCCAACAGGTTCGAAAATTGAATCTCACAATTACATTTGGTGGATGGATGATGGTGGGAAAAGAAAAATTCTATGAAGAAAAAACTCTTTAAATTATACATTTAGAGAAGAAGGAACTTTTGTAGTATTTTTAGATGTATTATCTAGTCATAAAAATGATAAAGGAAATACTGACGTACTTCCATTTAGTTCAAGAGCAGAAATTGTTGTAAAAGAAAAAATAGCATCACTAATTATTAAAGTAAATAGTGATAGATTAGGTCAATTTAATGAATTAAAATATACTCCAGAAGAAGCATGATACGGTTTAGTATTCGATGCGACAAGCTCAACTCCAACAGATGGAGCAAAGTTTTCAAAAACAGAATGGGATTTTGGGAATGGTGTTACGAGAGAATATAACGGAGATCCAAAAGTTGAAAGAGTGAAATATGGGAAAGAATGAGAGTTTCAAGTAAAACTAAAACTCAGAACAAACGAAAATAAAACAATTGAAAGAAAATTTTATATTGTTGTGCACGATCCAATTGCTACTGTAAAAGCTTCACAAGAGGAATGATTCTTAGGAGATAAATTTACATTTTCAGCTAAATCAGCATCGACAACAAAAGATTTAACTTATGCGTGGGAAATTATTGATATCGATAGAGATAAAATAGTTTATAATAAAAATGGTAAATTATTTACATACTCATTCAAAAATAAAGGGAAATATAATGTAAAACTTCGTGTTACACAAGTCTCTGGTGAAGTTGATATAGATAATCAAATTATCTACATTAATTCAAAAGCACCAGTTGCTAATTTTAAACACAGTGTTCCATACCCAAATAAACCAAATACAGTATTATTAGATGCTTCAAGTAGTTATGATCAAGATTATACTGATGATGGGAAACTACAATATGCTTGGATTATCGATGGAGAAAGAGTTAAATTAAATAGACCGAGTTTTGATGGATCAGTTGGGTATTATACATTTAATGACTTAGGTCAAAGAAGTGTTGTACTTGAAGTTACAGATCCAGATAAAATTTCTCATCAATACGCATGAAATGTTCCAATTAATTCATTACTATCGGTAGATTTTGCAATCTATCCGAGAGTAACTCAAAGAGATAAAGTAGTTCAATTTGTAGCAGATGCTCCAAATGCATCATTTTATGAATGGGACTTTGGTGATGGAAATAAAAAATGAGGAAAAACTTCAAAAATTGGACATAAATATGAAAAAAGTGGAATCTATACTGTAAAATTAAAAGTAATTGATTCAGATGACAATGAAAATTCATTCTCAAAAAAAGTGTATATTGGGGAATCAAATTCACCAAGAGCGTTTATTGATATTTCAAACCAAGTAAATCAAGAAATTCAATATAGACCAAATTCATGTTATGGAAATGGTGCCTATATTGTTGATAGAGTAAATGCTGTAAGTTTTACAGGGAAAGAATCAATTGATATTACTGGGAAAAATACAGGATTAGATTATTCTTGGAAACTTGGTTATGATAAATATTTTGATGGACAAACATTTAATCAAAAATTTGATGAACTTGGTTGTGTTCAAGCAAAACTTACTGTAAAATCACAAGAAAATAAAAGAACAGATTCACAAACTATTTGGATTAAAGTTGAAAATGTTAAACCAACAATTACATCACTAGACGTAAAAGTTGTTGATGATACAACTGATCCAGTTATTGTAAAAGTTTCAGCTTTTGGAGCAAAAGATCTAGATGGGGTTATTCAATCATACTTATGGTATTATTACACTGATGTTGATAATTCCCCACAAGATTTTAGAGCTACCAGAACACCTAATACCAGTTTTGTTCTTCCTAAAATTACAGGGAACTACTACTTTGTTGCAGTAATGAAAGATAATAATGAAGCAAGAGTTTCTTCAGAAGAAATTACTGGTTCAAAATACTTTATTACACTTGCTTGAGACAATATCAACACTCCACTTGTTGGATTACACGCTTCTGATACTTCTATTAATATTGGAGAAGAAGTAAATTTCACAGCAAAAGTAGAAAATATTTTATGACAAAATATTTCAAAAAAATCTAAATATTCATGGGATCTTGATGGAGACGGTTTTTATGAAAAGAAAACTACGACTCCTGAAATTACAACAACGTTTAAAAAATCTTGAGAATTTTTCTCAAAAGTAAAAGTTCAACATAATGGCTTCAGTGCTACAAAAAGTATTACTATAAATGTAGCGAGTGTATTAAAACCAGAATTTGAATATTTATCTATTGGAAATAAATTTGTATTTATCAATAATAGTATTGGTACATACGATAAAATCGAATGGAGACTAGGAGATGGAACAACGGTAACTAATTCTGAAAAATTTATCCACAAATATACAGATGGAAAATCTGTTCATACAGTTGATGTAATTTTAACAGAAGGAACAAAAGTTAAAAAAATCTCAAAAAAAATTAGAAATAATGTAAAAAATGTTCTTCAATCAAGAAAATCTGGAATGGTATTATTCACACTTCCAGCATTAAATGAAGATAAAAAATTAATTATTGAAAAAGAAACAGATAGAGTATTTGTTTACTTAGGGGAAACAAAAGGGGAAGTATCTAAATATATGGCAGATTTCGATCTTGAAATCGATACAAATTTAAATGGATGAAAAGATGATGATGCGGATTACTTAGAAGAAAAAAAGGAATCTAAATCAGATACATCAAGTATTATTGAAATTAAAGTCAATGAAAAAAAATACCAAACGGTAAGATTAATGACTTTAGATGCTGATGGTGTAACTTCTTTAAGTGTTGATCTAAATATTGAAAAAGCATTTATTGAGGAAAATGAAATGAATTTAGAAGAAATTAAATTCAATTGAGTTTCTGAAGCAGAAAAAATTTCTATTGAAAGATTAAAAGAAGAAGTAAAACTTCTACCAAGAGAACATAGGTTGAAAGCTATGATGTATGTTCAAAAACTTCAAGAAGAATGGTTTGATGCAAATGAAAAAACAAGAGTTATAATCGAATTCGAAGGATATATTAGTGAAATTAATGCGAGCAATTCTAAAGTTATTTATGATACACTTGAAGGGTTACTTGTTCAAGGGCAAGAAGATAAAAGTAATAGAAATATTACATTTAATGCTTTAAAAAATCTAGTACCAAAAGAAATAAAATGTCCGGCAACTATGCAAGTAACTGAATCATGTTACGCAGAAATTGTGACTCTATTAGAAGCAATTAAAGATAATTCTAATGTTGATGAAAATAGAGATATAGGGAAACAAATTTTAACAATTATTTGAAATAACCCAGCGTTGACGAGAGCTCAACAAGATGATTTCAAAGCAATCTTAAAATCATTTGTATATGCTGGCGTTCCACCTAAAGACTCTGGAGATGATAAAGAACCTGTAGTAAAAGATCCTAAACCAACAGAACCATCGAATAAAGATTGATTTCTTTCATTACTGTTTGGGATTATAAAATGGATTGGAATTATTATTGCTTTATTTGTTTGAATTGTAGGTTTATTTTACCTTTACTATATCTTAGCAAATAAAGATGATAATGAAGGGTTTCAAGATTTTATTATTAATAAAACTTCTTGAGAAAAATGACCTAAACCAGTAGCTGCACCAGTTATTGATGATGCTTCAGATATCTTAGGAAGTTTAGAAAAAGATGTGAAAGAAGTAAAAGATCCATTAGCGGATAATTCTAAATCAAGTGAACCTAAAACTATAGATGATCCTTTAGCTTCAACTGAAACAAAAAAAGAAGAAGTTCCAGCTTGGTTAAAAGGGACGATGGCTGAAGAAGAAACAAAAACTGAAATAAAATCAGTTGAGAAAAAAACAGAAGTTAAAACTCCAGTAAACAATCAAGTAAAAGCTGAAACAAAAAAAGAAGAAGTCCCAGCATGGTTAAAATGAGCAATGACTGAAGAAGAAACAAAAACTGAAACAAAATCAGTTGAGAAAAAAACAGAAGTTAAAACTCCAGTAAGCAACCAAGCTAAAACTGAAAC
>CAJXJP010000048.1 GCA_913055215.1 uncultured Candidatus Altimarinota bacterium
TTGATAATCTACAAGCTATTTTCACAGGCTCAGTAATTGCCGATGAATCTGATATCGAAGTTATCTTTTCTGAAAATAAAGATTTAGCTGCTGATGTGGTTCTTGGAAAAAAATCATCGACAAGTTATTCAAGTTCAAGCAGCTCTTCGAGCTCAAGTAGTAGTTCTTCAAGCTCAAGCGGAGGACCTACAATTTTAAAAGTAATTGACTTTGAAGACCCTTCTCAATACTCGATTGATAACGCATTAATGTTAGAATATTATGGTCGTCCCGCTTTAAGTAATGATTGAGAAGTTGTTACTACACAATCTAAATCTTGAAATCATTCATTCTTACTTAAAAATGAAGGATGTGTTGCATTTGATATTACTACAGATAAAAACTTTAAAGTTGATATATCATGATTAATGATATGAGAGTGAGGTTTTTGAGGGGGGGTATATGGAGATTTAATATATAAATACAATGGATCTTTTCACAATGATACTTGAATAGTAGATTCATTTTCAAATACTAGCAGATTTGGTTATTGAGAAGAATTTTCAGGTACTTGGAAAAAATTAGATCCTAATGTTAGTGAACCATTTGAAATTTTACCAAACATGCCACCGCCACCACCACTTCCTCCATGAATTGCAATGTATAATAATTTGTATTTTTCCGCATGAAGTTACGAATTTAATTTATGTGGTTATTGAGGTGCTTATATTGATGATATTAATTTAGTAGAATATACTGGGTCGAGTTGTGAAGAAAAACCAAACTATGTAAATGCAGAATTTTTTACTGGAAATCCTGATGCTGGAGGAGTTTCTTGGCAAAATACAGATTCTGAAGCAGCATGTTTCTATACATGTAGGTTTGGATTTGAATGAAATGAATGTTCACAAAATAAATCACTTACTCAGTATGATAGATTATTTGAATATATGAAAAGATCTTGAGATACACTGGATATATATAATTTTTTCAATTGGTATAAAAGTTATGGAGAATCATTTGGATTTAGAACATCAATGTATGGTAGTAGAATGTACCTTACAAATGAAAAATTAGATTCAAGTCGAATATTTTTAGAAAATATACAACAATTTATCGGCTTAGTGTGAGATAGATATTATTACTTAAATGAAAGTAATGATTCTCTGTCATATTATGATTTATCAAATGAAGAGACAACTGATACTGATTATGTCATGATACATAGTTTATGAGGATGAACAACCTCTAATACATCAAGATCTAAGCTTTGATACCTATTATTTTATAGTCAAACAAGTAGAGGAGGAAAAGTCCCAGGATTATATCTAGATAAATGAGATGGAAATATAGTTTTTGTATGAGCCCTTCCAGTAAATGCAAGTAAACCACCTTATATTTTAAATAAAGTAGGGAATTATTTATATTTATATTCTACTGGGAATTCTACAAACGGTTCTAGAATAGATAAAATAGATTTAACTACAAATACATTAATTGAAGGAATTTCTCAGTCATATAACTTAGCAGATCAGCATAATAAAGAGTGATATGTTTCATGGAATGGAAAATTAACCTTTGTTAGAAAATGAAGCAATATATTAACACAAGTAAATAATGACTGGTCTCTTAGTCAGCTAAATTGAGGTGAAAAATGATGAGCAATTTTAGGGGTTTATAAATGAGATCTAATTTATGCTATGAATGATGGTATATATAAAGTAAATTATTTAAATCAATTTACAAAAATTCATGATATGGCTCTGGAGACATATAGAATAAAAAATCAATATAAGCATATAATATTTTGAAAAAATATCTATTTTTATATGTATAATCATTATTGAAGATTTCCTTGATATTATTCAACTACGATTATCAATTTAGATGATAATTCTTCAATCAACGATAGTAATCAGTACTTGATTTCAGGTGATAAACAAAGATTATTTAAAGTTGTAGATGAAACTACATTAGAAGAAATAAATCTTTCGGGTGCTAAAATATTAAGAAAGAATTTAAATCTATTAACAGAAATTCCTAACTAAAAGAATAAAAAACACCTTTTAAAAGGTGTTTTTTATTCGCAAAAAAATAATTTTTCGCTATAATTTCAAAAAAATTAAATAAATAAAAATATTTATGAAATACGATGTAGTGATTATTTGAGCAGGTGCGGCAGGATTATTTACAGGAATTTGCTTAGATAAAAATATAAAAAAAATAGTTCTTGAAAAAAATGATAAACCTGGAATAAAAGTACTTCTTTCTGGTTGAGAAAGAGCAAATGTCTCGAATATGGATATTGAGCCAATGAGAGATTATTTCACTCAAAATAAAAAATTTCTATTATCAATTTTTTCGAAATACACAAATTGGGATATTATGTGATTTTTTGCTGAAAATAATGTATCTGTAGTTGAAGAAGATAGATCAAGATTAATATTAGAAAGTGGGGATTCTAAGGAACTTTTAGCCTGTTTGTTACATAACTTAAAACAAAATAATTGTGATCTAAAAACTTGAGATTGAGTAGAAAACATTTCACAGATTGATAATGGATTTTATGAAATTATTACGACTTCAGGAAAAAAATATGAAGCAAAATCAGTAGTAGTTTCAGTATGAGGAAAAAGTTTTTTCCAAGTTTGAACTACATGAGATGGATATAAAATGGCAGAAGATTTTGATATTAAAGTCACAGAAACATATCCTTGTTTATGTTGAGTGACAACGAAACAAAACTTAAAAGATGTTTCATGAGTTTCGGCAAAAGTGGATATGAAATTTGTCGACAAAAAGCTTGATAAAACTATTTATTCAGAATTTTGACCAATATTGTTTACGCACTTTTGAGTAAGTGGACCAATTATTCATAATGTATCAGTTGTGGCATGAGAATATTTAAATAGTTTAAAATTATCAGAAAAAGAAGCAGAAAAATATTTCTGTGATAACTTTGCCTTAGATATAAATATTCCTCTTGATAATGCTACAAAAAGTTTAAAAAAATTCTTTGAATTAGATGAAGAAAAAACCGAAATTCATCTAGACTTACATTCATTTAGAAGTTTAAAAGAAGCGAAAGCAACATCAGGTGGGGTAGATTTAAATGAACTTGATAATCATATGCAATCAAAAAAACAACCAAATCTTTATTTCAATGGAGAAGTGGTTGATGTGACAGGAAAAACATGAGGATTTAATCTTCAATGGGCTTGGTCAAGCGCATTTGTCACAGCAGAACATATCAATAAAACAAAAAAAAAATCATAAATAAAATTTATGATTTTTTTTTAATTTTTTCTTAAATAATTTAATTTAAGTGTTTCTCATTCAAATGAAAAAATATCTGAAGGAGAAATATTTTCATCAAGATTTATATTTTCAATAATATCGATGTGTGTCATATGTTCTTTGAAACCTTCTTTTAAGTCATTAATTGTATAATTTTCTTCTCTTCCACTTAAGTTTGCACTAGTTAAGAAAATTGGTCCATGATTTTTAATTAATTTTTTTTGTGCTGCAGTATGAGCAACTCTAAATGCTACTTGAGTATATTGTTCATGGTTTGGATAATTTGTTGTTTCATCTTCCAGAGATAATAACATCGTAATTCTCGGGCAATCTGTAAGTATTGTATATGGTCTTTCATATTCACTTACAAAATTTAATTGTTCTTCAGTA
Organism: uncultured Candidatus Altimarinota bacterium; assembly: GCA_913055215.1. Taxonomy (GTDB): domain Bacteria; phylum Patescibacteriota; class Gracilibacteria; order BD1-5; family UBA6164; genus CAJXJP01. The sequence continues at coordinate 3,667 of CAJXJP010000048.1, forward strand.
AGTGTTGTGTTTTCATATAACCAATCAAGACTTTCAACCATTACAGCAAGAGGTTTATCATATCCTCTTTTTTTGATTTTATAAATTTTACGATAACTTTTTGAGTCTCCAAGTGTACAACCAATTCCATAACAAGTATCAGTTGGGATTAGAAAAATATTCATATTTTGATTTTTATTAAATTATTAGCTTATTTATACAAAAAAATATTTTTTGAGCAAGTCTTTTTATTCTTATAAAATGATATTTTGAATATACTCATTATTAAAGAACTTTATATTATATATAATCACTAATATCTGATGAAAAAAGCATTTACATTAGTTGAACTCATAGTCGTAATTACTATTTTATCGATACTATGAACTATAGCATTTGTATCATTTCAGTGATACTTTTCTGAAGCAAGGGATTCTGTTCGTCTGAGTGACCTGAAATCAATTCATAAGTCACTGACTTTATATAAAACAGAAGGAAAACCTCTTCCGAAATGAGAAAATATGTATGATGTTTCATGAAGTGGAACATTATTATTTCGTCAATGAAGCCTTTCAAAAAGAGATTTAAATAATCTTGGAATTAATAATTGAGCTATTGACCCTTTAACTGAGGAGTCTTACATTTATGCTTTAGATGAGAAAAAAAATAAATATCAACTTGGAGCATTTTTTGAAAATTATTTAGGATTTTCAGCGCTAAAATCACAAGCGTTTGCAAATAATAAAAATTCTTATTTACAAGTAAAAGGAGATAAATTATGAATAATTGTAGATTCGGAAACAAATAAACCTATCAAAGAAAATATTGATATTTTAAAAGATAATAAAAATGTAGTAATTCATTTAACTCAAAATGAAGTTTATACTTGAACAGGACAGGTTTTAAATAAAATTTTACCGAATGCAAATTGTGAAAGGCTTTTCGATAATTGAGTAAGAGAAAATGGTATTTATAATGTTTATTATGAATCAAGTTCAGCAGGGCGTGATGTTTACTGTGATTTTTCAATTCCAAATAATATTCTTACTGATGAATTGTTACAAACAGGAGATTTCATAGATGGAAACTGAATTAATACGGAAGAAGATAGTGTTCCAATTAATACTATTATCAAAATGGAATCTCCAATTGATTCAGGTTATGTTTTACACCAAACAAGCACATGATATTCAGAATATGAATTGCATTTACTATATCCAACAGAATGTAATGCTGGTGATACTGTAAAAATGAGAACATGGATATCGTTTAATAATGAACAACATATTTTTCATTCACGTGTATGGAAAAAAGAGGATGGAAAACATTGGTACTTTAAAGGCGGAGCTTTTCCTGAGTACAAAACTTTGGATGAAAAGATAATAAATGGAAGAACTTGGAAGCTATTGGAATTATCGGGAACAGTTCCTGAAGTGTCAAAATTAAGCTGGTACTTATGATATAATTGAAGTGTTCCACAATCGGATTTTTACATAACATGAACACGTTTAGGATGTAATTAAAATATATAATTTATGGTAAATAAAAAAGCATTTACATTGGTAGAGTTAACGGTTTCTATAATGATTTTACTTGTGATTTCAGCAGTAGCAGTGATATCTGTGAGATGATACACTACATCAGCAAGAGATGCATCTAGAATAGCGGATGTTACTACAATTGAACAAATGTTAGAAGTTCATTTAACTTTGAATAATAAGACATATCTTCCAGAAAATAAAGTAGATATTAACTTTTGAACAGAGAAAAAAATTATTCAATGAAATTTTACAGAAACAATTCAAAAAGAATTCAATTTATCAAAATTTTTCAAAGATCCAGAAACAAGTAAATATTTAACTTATTCGGTTTCTGCAGATAGAAAGTTATATCAGATTGTAACAATTTTAGAAAGAGAATTAATTACCGACGACAGGGAAAAAGCAAATACGACTATTTTTGATTACAAAAAGCAAAAAGCATTTCCATATGTTGCATGAAATAAAGTTTGAGCAGTACTTTCATTTGATAATTTAAACGGAATCCATGAAAAAAATCAAGATTTTAACTTATTAGCACCAACGGAACCAGTTATTTATATTGAAGAAAATTGAGAAGAATTAAAAGAATTAAATGCTACAAATACTTCTGAAATATTATTATATCTTTCGAGTTTAAAAAATATCTCTAGCTGTAAATGAATGAAAGAAGAGTTTTGAACAAATGCTGTAAGTTGAAATTATAGCTTACGTCTGACTTCAAAAACGAGAGAGATAAAATTTTGTGATATGAGTTTAAATTAAAAAAAACGAAGCGTAGCTTCGTTTTTTTTAATTTTTTATTTAATTGGATTTGCCAAAGGAACTCCGTTCGCTCTTGGATATTTTTTATGAGTTGATGAAACTTTTTCAATAATGATAAAAGTTCTTTCTTGGTCTCAGATTGTATAATTTTTTACTTTTAATATTTTTGCACCAAGTCTAGAAAGTGCTTTTTTTGCAGTTTTTAATTCCTCTTTGTCATTTAGCTTATAAGCGACAAATAGACCACCTACTTTTAATAATGGAATTGTAAATTCTAACAGAGTTGGAAGAAATGCCATAGCTCTACTTACAACATAATCGTATTGTTCTCTATATTCTAGATTTTGACCTAAATCTTCAGCTCTTCCGTTTATTGTTTTTACATTTTTTAATTCTAATTGTTCAGCAAATTCATCGATAGCTTTTAATTTTTTTCCAACCGAATCAATTCCCGTAAATTGTACATCTGAATTAATAATTGCAAGAGGAAGTAAAGGGAATCATCCACCTGTTCATAAATCTGCAACATTAACTGTTTGACCTTCAATACTTGCTTCGAAATCCAGAAAAATATTTAATATAATTGAATCAATAAAGTGTTTTTCAATAATTCATTCATCATCTCTAATTGCCGAAAGATTTACTTGTGCATTTTTTTCTTTGAAGATTTCTAAAAATTTTTCAAATTTTTTGATTTCATGATCTTCTAATTCCAGATTATATTTTGTAAAAATATCTTGCATATTGTTTTTGTTAAACTCATTTTATTAATTATTTTGTATAAAAAACAAACAAAGATGAGGGAATAATATAAATTTTCTATTATTGTATGATTTTCGTGAGAAAAGCAAGGAAAAAGTTGATTTATCAATAAAAGGTGTATACTGTGTGTATAAAATATATTAAACTGATTGTTTTGCAATCACTTCCTTTAAATAAAGGAAAGAATAACTATTGAAATAATTTTTATGCTTTCAACAAAATTAACAAAATCAATTCTACACACAACTGATAATTATATCAAATGATTAGAAAAAGCCTGAATTTCTACTGTTTGGGATTTGTTAAGACAATTTCCACGTGAATATGATGATAGGACAAGTGTTTTAGATACATTTTCTTTGATCAATATTAAAGAAAAAAATACAATTTTAGTAAAATTATTATCAATTACTTCACAAAAAACTGCAAATAATAAACTTTTAACAAAAGCAGTTTTAGAAGATAAAAATTGATTTTTAGCGGAAGCTGTATGGTTTAACAGAAAATTTTTAACAACACAATTACAACCATACGTTCAAAAGAAGATTATTGTTACTTGAAAAGTGAAATATGCTTATTGAAAAGTAAGTTTCACGTCACCAGAAACAGAGACAAGTCTATCAAAAATTGGTTGAGAAATAGTCCCAGTTTATTCAGATTTAAACTATATTCCAACAAAATGGACCTGATCAAAAATGGACCTATTAAAAAAATATATTTCTGATATTACTGAAAATTTACCGGAAAATATCTTAGAAAAATATAGCTTTATATCAAGAAAAGAAGCGTATTATAAAGTGCATTTTCCTAAAAATAAAAATGATATAGAACAAGCTAAATATAGATTAGCGTACGAAGAACTCTATGAAATCAATTATTCTGCTATTGCAAAAAAATATGAAAAATTTGAAGCAACTACATGAAAATCACTTCAAGTTCCAATGAATGCAGAATTTGTAAAAGAAATTTTAGCAAAACTTCCTTTTCCACTTACTAATCACCAAAAAATTGTCTTATTTCAGACTTTAAAAGATATGGAAAAATCTCATGGAATGCAAAGACTTTTAGAATGAGATGTTGGTACAGGGAAGACTGTTGTCGCACAAGTAGCAGCTATCCACGCTATTATGGAAAGTGCAAAAATAGATGAAAAAATTCAAGTGGTGATTATGGCGCCAACTGAAATTTTAGCGCGTCAACATTTTGAATGAATGCAAGAATTATTTTGGGATTTTGGAATATCGTCACATTTATTAGTTGGTTCTGTGACAAAAAAACAAAAAGATGCGATAAAAACAGATATGAAAAATGGAAACGTGGATGTTATTATCGGTACTCACGCTTTAGTTCAAGAAGATGTATTATTTCATAATTTATGATTTGTTGTTATTGATGAGCAACATAGGTTTTGAGTAAAACAAAGAGAAGTCTTAGAGTCTTGATTATGAAACAGAAGTGGGAAAATTCCACATAGTTTAAATATGACAGCGACTCCGATTCCAAGAACATTGGCATTAACTCTGTATTGAGATCAAGATTTATCAGTAATTTCTGAATATCCTAAATGAAGAAAAGATATTTATACAAAAGTTGCGAGAGATTGATGACCAAGAGAAGAAGTTGAAAGATTTATTCGTAATCAACTAGAACAATGAAGGCAAGCATTTTGGATTTCGCCATTAGTTGAGGAATCTGAAAAAATGGACTTAGCAAATGCAATTTCAACATATGAAACATTGGTTGAACTTTTTGCTCCATTTAAAGTTTGATTACTTCATGGGAAAATGAAAGCTCGTGAAAAAGATGAAGTTATGAAAGCTTTTTCTGAAAATAAAATCCAAGTACTGTCTTCAACTTCCGTTGTAGAGGTATGAGTAAATGTTCCAAATTCTACAATTATGTGCATCGAATGAGCAGAAAGATTCTGATTATCTCAACTCCATCAGTTTAGAGGGCGTGTTTGAAGATGAAAATACCAATCATACTGTTATTTATTTCCAACAAAAGGAAACTCTACTGATAGATTAAAGGCTATGGAGAGAACTAATAATGGTTTTGAACTTGCTGAAATTGACTTGGAAATTAGATGACCAGGTGAAGTCTATGGTTTGAGACAATCATGAGTTCCAGATCTAAAAGTTGCGGATCTTCGTGATTTGGAACTAATATCACAAATTAGAGTTGATATTGAAGAAATGTTTGAGGATAAAAAACAAGAAATGCAAGCCTAAAAAGCTTGTATTTTGTTTGTTTGTTATATAATAAACTTAATTTGTAATATTAGAATATATCATATTTTATCAATTTTCCTCACACTAAGAGAAAATTAACTAAATAACAGTTATGACTTTACTTGAAATATTTTTCATTATCTCTTGATTAATCATCTTCTTTTTAGCTTTAGATATAGGAAGAAAAAAGAAATTTAATGCGCTTCATTTCTTAGTTTTTCTATTTATAGGAGCCTTTTTAGCATGAATTGCATTTGTTCCTGAAATATTGCAATTTATTTGAAATATATTTTGAGTACAAAGATGAGCTGATGTTTTGGTTTATTCGAGTATAATTTTTTTAGTATATTTTGTCCTTTTATTGTTAAGAAAGGTTGAAGATAATTCTGAAGAATTAACAATGTTAATAAGAGAAATTGCTATTCAAAATTCACCTAAAGACGTGATAAAAGGAAAAGAAATCTTTATTATCCCCAGTTATAATGAATGAAAAGTGCTTATTTCTACAGTAAAAAATATTTTAAATAACAACTATAAAAATATTCTCATCATAAACGATGGATCTCGTGATAATACTGAAGCATTGATAGAAGAAAATTTTTGAGAAAATAAAAATATAATTCTTTTAAATCATTATAAAAATAGAGGACAAGGGGCTGCATTGGAAACGGGGTTTGAATATATAAGAAGATATGGGAAAATTGAATATATAATCACGTTTGATGCCGACGGACAACATGATATTAATGATGTAGCAATATTTGAAAAACAAGCAAAAAATCATGAAAAAACGGATATTTTCTTGGGAAGTAGATTTCTCTCTAAAAGAAAAGTTTGAATACCTATCATACGTAGAATTATATTAAAATGATGAATTATTTTTACATTTTTGTTAAGTAATATTCATTTAACGGACACACATAATGGATTTAGATTGATTCGTCCTTCTGTTTTATCAAAATTAAAACTAACAATTGATTGAATGGGGCATGCCTCAGAGGTTCTTGATATTATTGCTGAACATAAAATTGCATATAAAGAAGTCCCAGTACATATCATTTATACTGACTATTCTCTAGCTAAATGACAATCAAACATGAATGCATTCAAGATTGCCGGAAGAATGATTTGGAATAAGTTTTTTAAGTAGAAAGAAATAACTCTCTCTGGCCTCTGGCCATCTCTCTCTTTACAAGAGAAAGACAAATATTGATAAATAATACTATGAAGAAAAAAATACTCATTACATGATGAACTGGATATATCGGTTCGCACGCG
>CAJXJP010000049.1 GCA_913055215.1 uncultured Candidatus Altimarinota bacterium
TATTATAAATATTTTTTTCATAAAAAAAAACAATAGTTTCTATTTTTTTAAAATTCTATTGTTTCTGAAATTTATTTTGTAAATTTAGTAATGTTTGATATGCGTTTTTTATTTCTTCTGAACTATCTATTTGTAGATATTGTTCTACATTACGAAGCAAGAAATTAATATCGTGTAGTTTTTGTTCTCTCATAATTTTTATTTTAATATTAAACTGACAGTGTATAATACGATAAACTTCATTTATCGTGACAATTTAAATATATCTTTTTTATGTAAGAGAATTGTAAGAATAAAAAAAAGAAGCAAAATGCTTCTTTTTTTATTTTGAAACCTCAGCGTATTTCCCTCTTCCTTTATATTCAATAACAACTGGAGTTCCGAAGAAACCAAAGTTATCTCTAATTTTATTTTCCAAATATCTTTTATATGAGAAATGGAAATGATTTGGGTTATTTACAGTCAGAACAAATTTAGGAGGATTCACATCCGCTTGTGTTCAATAGTAAATTTTAGGACTATGAGATTTTTTATTCCCTGTTGGTGGATGTTTATAAATTGCTTGTTCTAAGAAATTATTAAAAATTCCTGTTTTTACTCTTTTATAACGTTCATTTTTAATTTCTTGAGCGTTTTCTAAGATTTCATCAACTCTTTTTCTTTCAGTAGCAGAAGTAAATACAACTGTTACCCAAGGAAGGAATTCAATTTTTGATTTTAGATAATCGATATATCTATTCATCATTTTATCTTTATCTACTCCTGGTTTTTCTAAAACTTGATCCCATTTATTAATAACGATAACAAGCCCTTTGTTTTCTTCTAATACTTTTGAAATAATAGCAAGATCTTGATGAACAATCCCTTGAACACCATCAACAACAACAGCAATTACATCAGCTCTTGTTACTGCTCTATTTGTTCTCATTACTGACCAGTCTTCAATATTTCTTACTCCAATTTTTGAAAGTCTTCTTACCCCTGCAGTATCGATAAGTACATAGTTTGTATTATTATAAACAAATTTTGTATCAATACTATCACGAGTTGTATGATCCATATCTTTAACCATTACTCTGTTTTCACCAGTAATAGAGTTAATAAGACTTGATTTACCAACATTAGGTCTCCCTACCATTGCTAATTTTACAAATGATTCATCTAAATCTTCATGATTATAGTTTAATCCTTTTTTAGCTAAAAAGTCTGCAACGAATTTTTTCACATCACGAACTCAGTCATTATGTGAAACAGAAACTGGGAAAAAAGCTAAACTTTCTCCGAATCCAGCAAGTGAATACGCTTCCATGATTTTTTCTTCGTTATCAGCTTTATTTGCAACGATAACTACATCTTTAATTCCTTTATCTCTCAGAATTTTTAAAACTTTATCATCAAGTTCTGTAATTCTGTCATATTCGATAAGCCAGATTAATAAATCACTATTTCAAATAGCTTCTTCCGTTCTTTCGATGATATCTTCTGCGATTTCATCTGTTTCAGAACTGAAATCTAATCATCCTGAATCTGCAAGGATATACGTTAAGTTGTTATCTTGATCTTTGTATTCATATTCAGCAATATCTCTTGTTGTACCTGCTTCATCAGCTACAATCGCGATTTTATGCCCTGTATACATATTGAAAAAACTTGATTTCCCTACGTTTGGTCTCCCAATAATTGTTACTTTTCCTAACACGTTTATGATATGTTTAATATTTAATATTTTTTACTGGGCAATTATATTGATTTTTGGGAAAAAACAAGTTTAAAAAAAAATAGTTTTCCGCTCGCCTTAGCTAAGAGAAATAATTTTATTTTTTCGATAGACGAAAAATTATTTTATGTTTAAATATATTTAAAACAGATTTGATATCTATTGTTTAAAAGAAATTTAAAAAAGTCTTATTCTATTAATGTTATGTTAATGCTCTATCATTATAATAAATAGATTAATAGGGCTTTAACCTCTATTTTAAAGTAAAAAATAAGTTTTGACAGAAAGTTGTTTTTTCATATAAATATTATACTTCGAAGAAATACTTGTTTTCAATATTAAAAATAGGTAAGTAAAATTATGTTAGCTAATAAGAAAATAATTATGAGTACATGTACATTGGTTGTGATTCTATTTGGATCTTTTTTGTTCATTCAAAATGATAATATCCACAATATTTCACAACAAATAACTGAAACAGAAATAACACCCCCTCAAGTAGTTGAGGAAAAACAAAAACAAAAGGAGGTAAAAGAACAATCTAAAACCATTTTACATACACAAAAGGAGATGAAAAATGAAGAAGTTGGTGACATAAAAACTCAGAAAATAACCAAATATACAAATAATTTATCGCAGGAACGCATAGCTAATGCTGAATATTTTATTAGAGATGATGGATGGATTCCACATTATCTAGAGCCTATCGACATAAACAATATATATATTCCTGCTTTTTATGGAGATATAGCTCATGAGTTTTTAATTGAATTTGACCACAAAGTCAACAATATTGAGCAGAAGAAAATCGATTTAGAAAATTTTACTGGCTATAGTATTTTAACTTATTCCTTATCTGGAACAAGCGGAATGACTATAGAGTTTAATATTAATAACATAACAGCCAAGGAGGTAAATCAAATTAAAAGTACTCTTTCAACTATGGATTCAATTACATGGTTCGCAACAAATTCAGGAGTATTACCTGAATACAACAATGATCAATTTAAGGCCATCATTGATAACTCAATAATTCCAGAAGGATAAAACAATGCGCCACTTAATATTTATTTATTTTTTTATTTCATTCAATAGTTTTGCTATCAACCTTGGAGAAGAAGGACCTCTCTATTCAGATTTTTCTAAAGGCCATACATTATATTTACACGAAATTGGCGTCGACAGCAATAGCTTAGGAAAAAATACCGTTCATTCAGAGTATTATAATTTCTATAAGCATAATAATGCAAAAATAGGAATTTTTGACGCAGGATATTATTTTGAACATGAAGATTTAAAAAACATTCTTACAAGAGGCACAAACCGTAAACATTATCATGGCACACTTGTTGCTGGAATCATAGCTGCTGAATCCGGTAACAAAAAGGGGTACAGAGGCATTGTAAAACCAAAGTATATCTATGGATTACAATATTATGACAAAGGCTCTAATGATAATCAAGTTAGAAATTATATCAAAGCCCTTTGTAAATATTTTGATGTTTTTAATATTTCCTTAGATATAGCAAATACATCATATAAACAAAAAGGAAAGAACTATAATGAGTTAGCTCATATTAAACGAATGGGTTTCTGGCGATCTATTTTCGCAAGTCCCGAATGTAAAAATAGTTTAATTATAATTGCCGGAGGGAATTCTGACGTAGATGCTAAAAAAGGATCTGGAGGTATACATTATACTTTATCTAATAATTTAATTGAGTTTTCTCCATTAGAAAATTTAATTGTAGTTGGATCAAATCAGGGTACAAAAATAACCCAAAACTATGGCGAAAGTATAGACATTTATGCACCTGAAAGATTATCAGGTCCATATAATGTGGAAAATGGGAAAAGCAGGTATACGAAATACCAATCAGGCAGCAGTTATGCAGCCCCACAAGTTACAGCAACTGCAGCACTAATAATGAAGGCTACCATTACAATGAAACCTAAAATTATAAAAAATTACATATTAAATAAAGCCTCACTGGCAACTCTAACTGATCCTCTTGGTTTCAGTAGACCCGTCCTTAATACATATAAAATTATTAAAAAAGTTGATAATGATTTTCAATAATCTAGTTATAAATTATTAGATATTAATAATTTATAGATTTAGGTATTGAGATATTGACTAAAAAACCACAGCCTGCGGCTGTGGTTTTTCTTTTTTCTCTCATAAATTTTCTTTTCTTAAAATTTTCCTCTTGATTTAAAAAACATATAAATGGTAACCATAGATACAATTCATAAACACATCAAAACGTATACAAAATGAGAATTTGCCAAAGGAAGATCGATATTCATCCCATAAAAACTCGTAATTAATGTAAGCGGTAACATAAATGCAGAGAATAATGTTAGAACTTTAATAACAAAGTTCGTCTTAATATCAATCATTGTTTTAAATGCATCCTCTACACTATCTATATGCTCAGACAAAATCTCAATATCACTTACAATTTTATCCAATTTATCTTCTAGATCTTCAAAATACACTTCCATTTCTCATTTATAAATATCATTTACCGCTGTTTCTAATTGTCTTAAAACTGAAACTTGAGGCTTAAACATATGTTTTAAAATAACGATATTTCTCTTTTTAATCATGATTTCTTTTACCAGATTTGTACTTCCCGATTCAAAAACTTTTTTTTCTAATTCTCTAATATCCAGCTTATTGTTTTGAATTACCGTATACATTTTTTCAAGCATTGCTTGAGTTATTTCATAAAGAATATACCCAGGAGTAATTTTTAGTTCTTTTTCCTCTCATTCAATTTTTCATTTCCCATAATTTTCAAAAATTTTATTTATTCTTTGAAAAGAAAATTCACGAAATGTAATTAAATAATCCTTGCTTAAAAATATATTAAATTCATTCAATTCATATACTTTTGTTTTTGGATTATATTTTGGAAAATGATAAATAATAAATGTATAATCATCATATCTATCTACTCTTGCTCTTTGATTCCATTCCAAACAAGCTTCCATATCCAACTCATGAATATCAAATTTTTCCATTGTTTTTTTCAGCTCATTGTCTGAAACTCAAACCCCGTCAATCCAACGAATTCAGTCTATTTTTTGTTTTTTCAGCATAATTTCTATAGAAACAAATATTTTGAGAGATTTTAGCGGAAAACAACGGTTTTGTAAAGTAATTTTTATTTTTTATGTGAAATATTTTTAACAAAAAAGAATCATAATTCTATTATGATTCTTTTTTTACTATTTCTCTATGTATACTTGGATGAATTTTCACCATGACTTCATACGGAATTGTCTCGGCGACTTTAGCCCAACTATATAAGTTGTTCTCTGCATTGGCTTCACGAGACAACAGACAAACTTGTGTTCAAATTTCTTTTTTATTTTCTAAGGAAATAATCGTTAAATTCATACAAACTCTTCCCCTAATTTTTCACATAAATCAGCCCATATCTATAGGTAAAATATTTGAAAACTTACGTGAGAATCATTCATAATAACCAAAAGGGATCACTGCAATTTCTTCTTTCTCTTTCGATACATATGTATGATTATAGGAAATTCATTGATTCTCATCCACTTTTTGGATTTTTGTAATTGTTGAAAATACCTCCATTGCTGGTTCTAATTTTTCAGCACATCAAAAATAATCGTCTTTTTCATCCAAAGGATTTATTCAAAAAATTGAAATTCATGGGCGAAAAGCATTAAAAAAATCATCTCTCACTTTGAGTGTTCCAGCTGAAGCTCAAATGTGTCTATATTTTGGACGAAATCATTCATTTTCAATTTTTCTGTACATCTTTTTAAAGAGCTTTATTTGCTCTTCAGAAGTAGAAAAATCATTTTCATCTGCACTTGAAAAATGGCTTAATACTCATTCTAATTCTAAACGTGATTCTGAAATTATATTCAAAGCTGCCATTAATTCATACTCTGAAAATCATTCCCTATTCATTCCTGTATTCAAAAATAAATGAATTTTAATTTTTTCTTTAAACCCAACTAATTCTTGTAATGTTTCTAAACTAGAAATACAAAAAGTTGCCTTTTTAAAATCATAATATTGATAATTTTGAGTAAATGTTTCTCATAAAATAAGTACTTTTTTTCATGAATATTTTTTTACAATTTCATATTCTGGAAAACTATCTACCGCAATATATGGAACATCTATATTTTTAAATATTTTTGAAACTTCTTTGAGACCGTGACCATACGCATTTGATTTTAACACAGGAAATAAAACTGATTTTTTTTGAGTATTTTGTAATATTTTTACATTATTTATTATAGCGGATTCATAAATTTTAACCGTATTGAGTGGCTGAACCTTGAACTTCCAAGCATTTTTCAATATATCAATCATAGGTTTTATAATTACTAACTATATTTTAATATAATAATATTTTTTCAAAAAAAAGAAACAAAAAAATCTCGCAAATGCGAGATTTTTTAACTTTCTGAAGGAGTTATAATATTTATATTTTCTTCTTCCGGAGATATGTTCTTTGTTTCTTTTATTTTTTCAATAACAACTGGTTGAATTGTTTGTTGACCATCAGTTGAAGATGAAACATTTGAATAGTCATATTCTGCTGCTTTTCCACATGATGCTAATAAAAATATTGAAACGATTCCTATTATTATTTTTTTCATATTATTATTTTTAACAATTAATCTACTTCTTTTATCATATAGTTATCAAACCATAATTCATCTCATGATTTTGGTGAATTTGCTCTATAGAAAATACAACTAATACTATCCGTAGTATCTTGAGGTAAGTTGATAGAAAGTCCATTTGCAGTTGGGTCTGGTTTGTTAATATATGCTGTTACTCTTTGAAAATTACTCGGATCGAGTGGCATTAAAAAGTTTGATCCTCATGCAATTGCTGTTCTTATATTTGTTTGTGGATCTTTTTTATAACACCCAAAGTTTAAATTTAGCTTTCATCCGTGAACTTCAGGACTTAAATGACCTTTTACATCTAAACTATATTCATACTTTTTTGTTGGATCTAGTGTTATATAATTATATTGTCCATCTCAACCCATACTATCACGAATCCATTTTAAGTGAAGTGAAGATTTTGAGTTTACTCCTGTTGTTTCATCAACGTAACACTCAACTGTTCTCTTTTGATCATAATAAGCAGAGTTATACTCATAAGTTAACGCCATAGAAGCTGAAGAAGACAGACATGTCGGCACACTAATTCTTTCATTTTTATAAACTCTTGTCCATGGAACTCCATCAATTTCTTTTGTCATTGTTCTATTGAGAACTCTATCATATGAAGTATTTTCGATTTTAATATTTTCAAAAGATTCATGTAAAATAATTTTTGGATCGGTATAGTTTTGAACTTGTACAACAGGAACTCCATCCATTGCGAACAAATAGTTGTTATTCCCTCCCCAACTTACTCCATAAAATTTATCTCATGAAATATATTGTGGTGTTTGTTTAAAGTCTTCAAAATTCTCCATAGCTTGTCTAGGCAGTATACCTCAAATTCAAGAAATAAGGCCTGGCTCATAATTTCATACAATTTTTTGAACTGGCACTCAGCCATTTGCATACTCTGTTTCAGCATAAGTCTTAGGAATCCCTGCCAATGGCACGTCTCAATTTTCATTTGTTAAAATAGTCCCAACTTGCATAAATTGTGAACCATCTGAGATTGATGCAACATATGGTTTTTCAGTAAAGGGATCAATAGGCACCTTTGGCATATCAGGAATCATATTATCTTTTAATTCCCCTACTCTTACAACAAAATCTTTCGGATATGCAGAATATGTTATTTTTTGCATTCACAAAGGAGCAAATCCTTTTCCAGCAAGACCAGATGTGTTAATAGCCTTATCAATAAGTGATAAATCTGAGATTTTTATCGCATTTTGAGCATCTTTTGTGTAATCAGAATATGATACAAAAGAGATTGTTGATAAAATAGCTAAAATAGTAATTACCACTATCAATTCAACTAACGTAAATCATTTTTTATTCATAGAGTTGAAAATTAATATTAAATCTATATTAATTTTATGGAATTTTTATTCTTTGTAAAAAACTTTACATTGACGAATACAAAAAAAAGAGAACAATTATGTTCTCTTTTTTTTATGCTTCGTCTTCTTCAACTACTGAAATATGAAGTTCTTCAAGTTGTTCTTCTTCAATGATTGCTGGAGCATTCATCATAAGATCTTGAGCTTTCCCTGATTTTGGGAAGGCATAAACTTCTCTAATATTTGGTTCATCTTTTAAAATCATCATAATTCTATCCATACCAATTGCAAAACCACCATGAGGAGGTACTCCATATTGGAACGCTTCGTACATTGCACCAAATTTTTCTTTTACTTCATCTTCTGTTCTTCCTACAAGTTCAAATGCTTTAACAAGAGCTTCAACATCATGGTTTCTGATTGAACCAGAAAGTACTTCAAATCCGTTACAAGCAAGGTCATATTGAACTGATTCAACTTCAAGAAGGTTTTTTTTATCAAATGCCTTTAGCCCTCCTTTTGGCATTGAGAATGGATTATGTCCAAAGTCAATTTTTCCAGTGATTTCGTTTTCTTCAAAGAATGGGAAATCATTTACCCAACAGAATGCTAGAATATTTTTATCAATAAATGTTCCTTCATGATGAGTATCTAATAATTCAGCTAAGTGAATTCTAAATTTCCCCATATATCCTTGAACTGTTTCTTTTTCACCAGCACCGAAGAATACTGCATCCCCTACTTCAAGTCCAGTTGTTTTAATAATTTCTGCTAAATCATCTTCAGAAAAGAATTTATTTAATGGTCCTTTTAATCCATCTTCTTGCATTTGGAAATATCCAAGTCCATGTGCTCCATGTTGTTTAACAAATTTTTCAAAATTTTTCATTTGAGTTTTTGAGAAGATTTCATCCCCTTTTGGAACTCTTAATGCTTTAATTCTATTTGCTTTTTTATCTGCAGCAATTGAAGAGAAAATTTCATTTGTAGATCTTGCAAAAATATCAATAACGTCTACTAATTCCATTCCATATCTTAAATCTGGTTTATCAGTCCCAAACCTTTCCATCGCTTCTTCATAACTCACTTGATAAAATTTATTATCCATGATTGTTTTTTCAGAAACTGCAGAAACTGTATCAAAGAAATATTCTTCAACTACTTTAAAAATATCTTCTTGTTCTACAAAAGACATTTCACAGTCAATTTGATAAAATTCACATGCATGTCTATCAGCTCTAGGATCTTCATCTCTAAAACAAGGTGCAATTTGGAAATATTTATCAATACCACCAACCATTAATAGTTGTTTATATTGTTGTGGTGCTTGAGGTAAAGCATAAAATTTTCCTGGGTGTAATCTTGATGGAATAACAAAATCTCTTGCCCCTTCTGGAGAAGAAACAGTAAAAATAGGAGTTTGAACATCTAAGAAATCTTTATTAGTAAACCAGTTTCTTGTATGATTTAAAAATTTTGATCTAAATTGAACATTTTCTAATGCTTTTTTTCTTCTCAGGTCAATATATCTATGTTTGTATCTAATTTCTTCGTTTGCTAAAGCAGCATGGTCATCTAATTCAAAAGGTGGAGTTTTAGATTTTGAAAGTAGTACTACATTTTTTGTAATAATTTCAATTTCACCAGTTGTCATATTTGGGTTTGCTTGCCCATCTGGTCTCGGTCTTACTGTACCTTCGATTTGAATAACATATTCACTTCTAAATGTATTTGCTAATTCATGTGCAACAGCATCATCTTCTGGATCAAAAACAACTTGAGTTAATCCATATCTATCTCTCATATCAATAAAGATAATCCCCCCATGATCTCTTCTATTTGAAACCCATCCACTTAATTGGACAGTTTCTCCGATGTTATCTTTTGTAAGTTCATTACAAGTATGTGTTCTTAACATAAATTTTTTATAAAAATATAAAAATTAAAAAAGCACAAAAATATTACTCTATATAAAGAATATATTTTTGTGCTTTCGGTTCAAAATTAATTTGAAAGGTACCACCTAAAGCAGTTCTTAATTTTATGATATTAACGAAGTATTTCACCTTCGCGAGGTTCTAATAAGAATAAATCTGTTCTTCCTCGAGCTCGCAGTTGTTTGCTGCTAATAACGCTTTGCAGTAATTATAATCTTATTTTTTTAAATGCAATATTTTTTTTCTATCAATATAAAAAATAAATATATAAATATGGTTTTTCATGTATTTTTTAACTAGTGACATATTTATTATTTATTTTATAATAATTTATGTAACATTAGT
>CAJXJP010000050.1 GCA_913055215.1 uncultured Candidatus Altimarinota bacterium
TAATTTATTAAAAATATATGAAAAATATTGAAAATTCATGGTATAGAATAAGTGCTAAAGCAATTATTTTTAATGAAAAATGAGAATTTTTACTGTGTAAAGAAAGTGATTGAACTTGGGATTTACCATGAGGAGGAATTGATCATAATGAGTTACCAATTGATTGTCTAGCAAGAGAATTAAAAGAAGAAATGTGACTAGTTGCAAGTTATATAGATGAAAAACCGCTATACTTTATAACAGCTCATAAACCAACAAGTAAATCAAGACCTTGGATTGCAAATGTTTGCTATGAAACTGAGTTAGAAAATTTAGATTTTACAAAATCCGATGAATGCGTTGAAATTTGATTTTTTAATATAAAAGAAGCAAAAAAATTAAATTTATTAATCAATGTGGAGGCATTATTAAAAGAAATGGAAAAATAATATTTTTCCGTTTCTTTTATTATAAAATTTAATAATAAATTACTATATCATAGATGATAAGAGATAAAAATTTTAAAATAGAGATAAAAAACTACTTTACGCCTAATTTATATTGACAATATATTTTAAATATGTATAAAATGCGCACTTTTAAAGGTCTTTAACATGCTCAGATTTATAGGGAGATTCAATGACTAAGTTTTTACTTTTATTTGTTTTACTATTGGTTAGTTCATTTGCTCACGCTATTACTGTTGAATACAGTGATGGTTCTGCATATACTGGCGAGATTTTAATTCAAGATACAGGAGCTTTTTTTGTAAAAGAAGGGGAATTATTCATTCCAGCTAATATTCGTGTAAAGGAAGATACAAAAGTTTTTATTCCTTTTACTGAGAAGTCATTTACATATTTAGGTGATTTTGCTACGAATAAAATCATTTTACCAAATGCTGATGTTTCTGAAAACGACTTTGCTTTATACAATATAAGGCTCAAGTTACTTGATAATGGAAATTCAATTTATTTTGAAAATTCTAACTCAAGTGCTCAGATTCGTGAATCTTTAGTTGTTCCGTATTTACATAAAAAAAATGTAGGAAAAATCATAGTTAGGAAGAATGATAACTTCATTGTTACTAAGTTTGATGTTCCATTCAACCCAAAAGAACAGGTATATGTTAATATAGATATGTCTGTGCCTGAGGTTGAAGCAAGTTTTTATTTGCGTATACAGAACGAATACATTCAGCTTGAATCACCAGAAATGGTTTGGAATACAAATGGATTAACAATTTATGACAGTGTTTCAAACTATGAAGAACATTTCAAAATAAATCGTGAAATGTTTTTCCCAAATTATTATCAAAATATTATTTACCAGTTAAATATAGATAATAACACCGTTCGAAAAAGTGATTCGTCGCTACTTGGAAATCAATTATTTTCAAGCCATTCATTTGATGACCTTTCGATTTTTCTTTCAACTAAATTTAAGTTGAACAATCTTACTGAGAAAATTTTAGAAAAAGAAAAACTTTCTCTCGCTGCTCAAAAAGCTGTTGAAAAAACAAAAGAAGGATCAAAAGGGACTCTTTATTATGGGTTGATTTTTGGATTAATCATATTTGTGATTGTTCCGAGTTGGAATTACAGAAAAGAAATTTTATTTGCATTTTCAGAATTATCAAAAGTAAAATATGATGTTCGAAAATATAAACTTAAAAAATTATTTACTGGAATTTTAACATATAGAGATGACGAGAGTTTTATCGATGTTATTATTCGATTGAAAAATTCTCAGTCTAAATATCTGGATACGGAAACAGTTGAAAGTATCGTATCTAAGTTAATTAACATTTCCAATAGTATCGAAAAAAATAATGCTCTTGTAATTGATTTAATATCAAAAAAAGATGCAATATTTTGTCAGTTAAATGAGGCGAAGAAATTTATTTCGGAGAATGAATTATCACTCAAGCATAGTACGCTTAATTTTGCTCAAGCTATTGACTCATTTGAGTCATCCAAACAGTTAATTGAGGAAAAATTAGCAAGTTTAGAACAAATTAATAAACAATATATTGGCAATTTTGAAAAATTAACCGTATATTTATCTAAATTTATTTTAGATATCGAAATGGAAAATATTTCCCAATCGCTAAATATCGATATTGAAGATTATGAAATTGATAAAAAAATAATCGAAGATGTGTTTAATTTAGAAAAACTTGAAAATGATTTAGAGTATTTAAATAACTTTGATGAAGCGTTCGCTGAGTTGTTATCAAACGATGAAAAAAATCAAATTAACAAAAATTTAAAATGAGGTAAGTAAGAATGAAAATTATAACATCTGTTGTATGTGTAATAGCTGTTCTAGTAGGAGGTTCTGTCTTTATGAAGAACCAATATGTAACGCCAAAGGTTTCAGAAATTAATATCGTTACCAAAGGTGCCGGTTTAGGCCAAACAGGTGGAGGTGTGATTGAAAAATCATTTATTTCGCCAAAACCTTACAAGGTTGCAGATGCGTTTGAAGATGTAAAAGTAGAAAAAGCATATTATACTCCTATTTCATTGGTGAAAACTTTACCAATTACAATGGAGCGTGATGACAATGCTCAAGTATCATTTACAACGAATGCATTATTTTCACTTAACGCTGAAAAAGCCTACATTACGGTGGTGAAATTCAAAAACTATAAATATGAGATGGAAAGGATTCTTGGGAAAGTGATGCAATATCGTCTTTCAAAAAAGTCTTTTGGTTTTAAAGAAGCAGTTTCAGCGGATACCGAATTATCTATAGAAAAACTTGAAAAACTCAATGATTTTTCGGATCGTACAGAAATTGCTAAAGAGCTACGAATTGCATTTGTTGAAAACTTCAACAAATCTTTTCCTGAAAGTCCAATGGTAGATATGCAATTATTGCCTTCTGACCTAAAAGAAAGACAAAAACAGTTAAAAGAAGCGGCTTTTTACTTTAATGGACTGGGGCTGACATCTATTGATATAGATCCAGATTTGACTCAACCATTTGAAAAAATTGCTATTTCAAAATATAGAACTTTAAAGGCAGAAATTAGCAAAGATATTTCCAATACCAAAGGAAAGATTCGAGTTCAAAAAAGTAAAAATACAGCGCAAGCGATTAGGCTTGAAGCTGGAAGTGTGACATCAGATTTGATGGAACATTTAAGCCGCGATGTTGTATTGGGTGCTGTTGAAAATGTTAATGTTGATACAACACTATTTATTGAAATTAATCCAGATTTATCAATTAATTTTGATAAGTAGAGAAGGAAATTATAGATGAAAATATTTAAAATAGTATCAGCTTTTGTTATGATCTCACTACTTTCAGGTTGTTTTATGGAGCGACCAACGATCGAAAGAGGTTATAATGTAGTATATTCACAAAATGATTTTTTCTTTTTTGATGAAGATGGGGGAATGAGTAATCGTATCCTTACTTCAGGTAAGCAGGAATTGTCAACTGGGCATAATACAGCGTACTATGTTCCAACGACTCAACAAAATTTTTCTTTCGGAAAGGTTTCTATTCTAATGAAAGAACGAGTTGGTCGTACTTTTGAAATCGATTTTGGCTATAGTCTTAAAAAAGGTTCAAGCTTAAAATTAGTTTTGAATTATCTTCCACAAAAAAATGCGAAATCAGTATCTACTGATTTCATAGGTGTAGATAAAATTTATCTAGACTTAGAATCGGTTTTTCAAACTAATATTCGCCCCTTTGCTGAACAAGTAACAATGGACATTATTGATAATGAAAGTTTATATTCTGTGAACACTGAGCAACTATCGAAAATTATTGATAGAAAATTAGAAGGAATTCTTTCTGATGTTCAGATTTTGGAGCGTATCGTTGATGAAAATGGAGATATTGTTCTTTCTGGAAAGACAATGTCGATCGTAGATGTAATAGATATTAATTCTATTAATATTGTTCCAGGTGAAATGCCAAAAATTGTAAAAAATGAGGTATCCGCACTTAACGATTTACAGGCTGATCTGAAATCATTGAAAGAAGATCTAAATATTGAAACAACAATTAAGAACGATGAGCTTCAAAATTCAGCGGCAAATATAAAAGCTGAAAATGACGAATTGCTTACGTTGTTAAAAAATGACAAATTTGTAAAATATCAAAAACTTCAACAATTGAAAGGGATTGTTGAAACGAAATTTAACTCTGATGGAGTTCAAGAAACATCAAAAACACAAACAAAAATTATTTTTTATCAATCTAAAATGAGTATTGACGAAGCAGCTGACTTGGTTCGTACAACTCAATAGATTATATGAAAAACAAATAATTTTTTAGTAAATTTGCTATAAAAATTATTCATAAACCAAAAAGAGAAATGCTTAGCATTTCTCTTTTTTTTATTCTCATTTACGGTTGTTGTTTTGTTGCGGCAATAACAATTTCTCTAATATTTACTCATTGAGGTTGATTATATGCATAATAAATAGCATTTGCAATATTTTCAGGAGATAAAACTCCTCACATATCATCTTTCCATGCATTATATCCATCAATTATTTCATTTGAGGTAGTATGTGATAGTAATTCTGTTTCAACAGCACCAGGGGCAATTGTAACCATTCTAATATTATTATTTGCAGCATCTTCTCTCGCATTTTCAGTAATTGCATGAACTCAAAATTTTGTTCCACAATAAGCTGCATGATTTGGAAACGTTTTCCTTCCAGCAACTGAGCTCACATTAATAATTGTTCATGATTGTCTTTTTTTCATTTGTGGTAAAACTGCTTGCATTCCATTGAGAACTCAAATTATATTTACATCAAACATTTTTCTCCATTCATCAGGATTTTGTTCAGAAATATCTCATAAAAGCATTAATCAGGCATTATTGATAATACATTCAGTTTTTCAATATTTTTCTTCTGCCTCTGAAATTGCATTATTTAAGGCAAACGAGTCTGTTACGTCTACTTTTTTAGAAATTGAGTTTTTTAAATCTAATGCTTCAAGTTTTTCAATTCTTCTCGCTAATAAAAGAGTAGGGAATCAATTTTCTGAAAATAATTGTGCAGTTGCTTTTCCGATTCCAGAACTTGCACCAGTTATTACAATAAGTGGTTTGTTTTGAGTCA
Source organism: uncultured Candidatus Altimarinota bacterium (assembly GCA_913055215.1). Lineage (GTDB taxonomy): Bacteria > Patescibacteriota > Gracilibacteria > BD1-5 > UBA6164 > CAJXJP01. Next base: position 5,079 of record CAJXJP010000050.1, read on the forward strand.
TATGTATTTATTATTTTTTAAGTGTAGAAATTTTATTAAATTATAAATGTTTATAAATACCTATTTATTGTATTTTTATGCATAATTCTATCATTATTAGAATATTTTTCTTGATAAATTTTATTTAAATTACATAATATTCTCATATTTTTTATTTTACTATTATGTCAAATATAACAAAACTACTCGATAGATTATCGATAAATGAATGATATACTGAATCTTATCTTGAAGGAGTATATTTTTTTAAATCGTCGAAATCTGTTCCTCGTGCACCATTGTTTTACAAATCTCGTATTATTATTGTTTGAGAAGGGACTAAAATTGGGTATTTAGATGGTAAAACTATCCAATATAACAAAGATAATTATTTAGTTTTATCAGTTCCAATGGCTTTTGAATGTGAAACTATTGTTGAAAAAGATAAAAAATTTTTAGCACTGATTATCGATATAGATTTCAAAATTTTAAATGAAATAGTTCAAAATTTATGAGAACACAATATTTTTTCAGAAAATATGGAAAAAAAATGAGTTGAATCAGTGCAAATGGAACCTGCTTTGAAAGATTCTGTTTGTAAATTATTAAAAACTTTGGAATCAAAAGAAGAAAGTAAAATTTTATGAAGTAATAATTTACGAGAAATTTTATATAGAGTTTTAAAAGGGAAGCATTGAGTATCACTTTTTGCATTATATGATACAAATGAAAGATTTTCTAAGTTAGCGAAAATTTTAAACGAAATAAATAAAAATTATTCAGAAAATTATTATGTAAAAGATTTAGCGAAATCAATGTGAATGAGTGAAGCAGCTTTTTTTAGGTATTTTAAATCTGTGACAGGATTTCCTCCAATTCAATATATTAAAAATATAAAATTACAAAAAGCGAAAGAATTATTAATTTCTGAAAATCTCTTATTAAAAGAAGTTGCCAAGAAAATTTGATATAAAAGTATTCCTCAATTTAGCCGTGAATTTAAAAGATATTTTGATGTTTCACCTAAAAGTCTTAATAAATAATTATTAAGATTTTTTTTAAACAAAAAAATCGGGTACAGATTTTCATCTGTACCCTCGAAAAAAATAATCATAATTATTTAGTCATTTCACTCGACATAGTATCAACTTGTTGAGAAATATTTGTTGCTTCTGAAACAGTATCTTGCATTGAATCTTGAGACTGTCGTACTTGAATTATGGAATTATTTATAGACTCCAGTAATTCAAGAAATAAATCGAAAGAAATTTTTGATTTATTTGTGCTTCCTTCCAATGCAGATGCAATTGATCGAATACTTTCGACTGCCTCCATAGATTTTTCAGAAAGTTTCTTAACTTCTTCTGCGACAACAGAGAAACCACGCCCATGTTCATTTGCTCTCGCTGCCTCAATTGAAGCGTTAAGAGCTAGCAGTTGGGTTTGTTTTGCTATATCGTCAATTGAAGCAAGAATCTTTGTTACCTCAGTTGTATTACTTGCCGATTCCTCCATATTCTCCTTTAATTCTTGTGCATTTTGCATATTTGATGCCATTTCAGTTTCTAAATTTTGTAGAAGTGAAGTAACACCAGAACTGTTATCATTTATATCATGAATGGTACTCATCAGTGTGCTGGAAACGTTATTTAACTCAACACCTACTTTGTTACGAGTAGTTTCGTCAAGTTCCAAACTTTCAATCATGATGTTAACGGCATTTGCGAGAATAGCTAATTGTTCGTTTGTTGAGGTAACTTTTTGATAGTTTCCACTCGAAACATTTCGTAAAACTGATTCTAGCTGAATGACATCATTATTTAATTTTTGCTCCTTTCTTTGTTTAAATGTATTTATAAAACCAGCAATTTTCAAGGGAAGTGTATAAATAAAATCATCTTGGAAATCACTTTCTTTCTCTATTTTATAGAAAAATATCGATAATAAAGTTTGATTTATGTTTACTCCGCAAATTTCGCCAAATGTTGAAAAGCCAGTAATGTTTTTGAGATCATCAAATATTTTCATTTTTGATAATTCGCCAGCATTTACATATCTTCTCAGTATACAATCGTTAAAAATTGCACCAATTGGTTTATTTTTATTACGAGAATATTTTTCATAATCTTGTTTTGTTTGTTGAACAAAATCATTTTTTTCCATTAAGTAGAGCGTATCACCAGGAGCAATATCACAAAAGAATGTGACAGAACCATCATCGTTGAACGCAGCTACACTTCGGATAAAATATTCGTTACCGATTTTGATTGCAAATGTATAATTTGCTAGTTTTTTCAATGCTTCAGATGAAGACATTTTAAAATGCTCAGCAACAGCGTCAACCAATCCAGTTTCTTGATTATTGCTATGAACTGATGTAATCGTTCGTGTTTCCAGAGATGCATTCATTATGTTAAATGATGCATTTACTGGTTTATAGTTGTGACTTTTAAAAATGCCATAACGATAAGACGAATGAAGTTTAATGAATGCCATCAATGCTGAGGATTCATATTCTTTCCCATTGTAATACAGTTTGGTATTACTCATGTTCAAGCCAACTTCTCGATTGTTCAATTCAAGCGAACCAGATGAGCCACCTACAAAAAGAAAAGGAAATTTTTCTGATTCATAAATAGCTTCCATCAAGAAACTTTCACTTGCAGAACTCCCATCAATAAGCAAATAACTAAAAGTATTTTCAGTCGTTGCTCCAGGGATTTTCAGCTGTATTTTTCCTAACTCAGACTGTATTTTGCTCAGTCGTTGTTCGAGAGTTAGTTGCACTTTTCCAGATTTTATATCGTTACAATGAAGATTTACAGTTTCGATCTGAACTATATCAATCATTTCAGATGAAAAAAATTGTAAAACAACATTACCATCACGAAAATTTTTCTCGCTATGTTCGATGTAAAGACCTTTTGTTTCTTTGCAAAAATCATTACAAAGTTCGCCAGCAGAAGTTGAAAGGATAATTTCAGCATCACCGAATTGTTTTTTTAATTGATCACCAACATTTTTGATTCTCTTATTATCAGAAATAAACCCAATAATCAGTTTCACATTTTTGATGTTGACGAGTTTATTAACCCCCTGTACTTCTGAAGCTAAACATTGTACACTTTGCATGTATTGAGCTTTTTTTCCCCATGGAAATTTCATAAATTCCTCTCTATTTTAATTCAATGAACTATACACTTATATGAATAATTTATGATATGTCAATATTATAAAAAATAGCTAAAAGATTACTACTTTATGCATATTTTAAGATTTATGTATAAATTATTTGAATAAATTTCTTTATAATAAAAACCAGACGCGAGGCGTCTGGTTTTTTTATATTTCTAAAAATAATTCATCAGGAGAGAATCTTACTTTTTTAAAATTTTGATATTTGTCATCTGGATGTCTTTTTCCAATTGCAATTGCTACTTTTGAAGTAAGTTGTTTTTCTTCTAAATTTAATATTCTATCATACTCTTTTGGAAGTAATCATTCAATAGCACAAGTGTCTACATCAAGAAGAGCTAATCATGTCATAAGATTTCATAATGCGATATAGGCTTGTTTTGCTAACCAGTCTTCATAATTTGTGATTCAGATTTCCTCACCAGTTTCTATTACTTTATTTGCCATATAATCAGTAATTGCATGAGTTACTCTATCATCTAATCCTCTGATGTTTTGCATATTTTTCATATGTTTTTCAATAAATGTAACATCAAAGTTTGTAGGTACAGTAAAAACAATATACATATCTGCATCGGTTACTTGTGTTTGATCCCATGAAAATTTTTGCAATTCTTTTCTTGTTTCCTCGTCTTTTACAATCACAAACTTATACGCTTGTAGTCAAAAAGAAGTAGGAGTTTGTTGTAATATTTCTTTTACTGTATTTTCTAATTCTTCCGTATTAATTTCTCTTTTTTCAAATTTTTTAACAGCATATCTCCAGTTCAGAGCATCTGATAAATTTTGTTTTTCTGTCTTATTCATATTTTTCGTCGTTAATTTTAAAAAAAATGATTCTACCAATTTGTTATTTTATTTCAATCTAATTTATCTTTCCAAATATTTTTTTTATTTAAAATAAATAATATACCGAGAGCAACACAAATATTTAATAGAATAATTATTGGTAAAATAAAAATGGTAATAAAACCGCAAAAGTCCATACATTGCCCAAACAAGTCATGTAGTAGACTATTAAATAGAAGAATTAATCATACAAATGAATTGATTCCAGATAGAAAAACATATTTATATCTTTTATAAAATATTCAAATATATGGAAACAATAAAGTAATAATAATAAGGAAATCGTACCAAAGCATAAAATCAGATACATTAATAAGATGTAGATTACTTTGGTCAGAGAATCAACTGCTACTATACAAATCAGCTCATAAAAATTTTTGAGAAAGATAGCTAATTAGAATATTTATAAGAATGAAAGAGAAATATATTAATTGTGTTTTTCAAAATGATAATTTCATAAATTTTGTTTAAGTATTATTTTTTTTATTATAGAATTTTTTTTGAAAGAAGGAAAATGAATCTTTTATTTTCCTTTAAGGTGAAACTATATAATTAGAATGAAGAGA
>CAJXJP010000051.1 GCA_913055215.1 uncultured Candidatus Altimarinota bacterium
TAAAAAAAGAGTGATATTATCACTCTTTTTTTTTATTTATATTTTTTTAAAACAAATTCTATCATTTTAATATCTTTTTGAATCGTAGCCTTATCTGAAACTTCTTCAATTTTTTTCAATTTTTGTTTCAGATTATTTTTTCTTGTTCTGAGTTTTTTTAATGCTTTTTCTCTTTTTTTATCAGACATTCATAATGTATGATTAAACCAATTATTCAGTGTTTTTTCTGTGTCTCCATCAATATTTTCTAAATCTTCTGATATTTTTTGATTACAAATATATGTTGAAATCTCAAATAAATTTTTACAAATCTCAGCCTTATACTTACTGTCATTCATCAAAGAAGTTGCCATTTCCATCGTCACTAAATTTTCACGAATCAAGTGATCAATTTTCCCATTTGATAAAACATCATTCGTCATCATGTAATACTCCATTCTCCCGAGTTGTAATAGTTTTTCTGATGATTTATCTGCTGAATTAATTTTATCAATAATATGAATCATTTCTAATAATTCTCATAATATACGACTGTATTCATTTTGGATATGTGTATTTGGTGAATTCATATATTTATTTAGATTTTTGTGAAGATGTTTAACTGATTTCACCACATCAATTATCTCACGATTCATAAGTTTAATTTTATAAAAATCATCACTATATTTATCTTCATGAAGTGATTGTGCTTTTGTTGAAAAATCAATTATTTTTCCGTATAAAATCTTAATATGTTTGTTGTAAAAATCATCTATGTATTCCGCTTCTTTGAGTTGAATTTTTGGAATTAATTCTTTTTTTCTCTCAGTGGAAATTATTTCATCATAACTTAACCCAAAGGTATCTAACACTCATTCAACCACATCTCTATACAAATGTTTTGTCTCTTTAATTAAAGAAATTATAGCTGCATCAGGATATTCTAAAGTTGCTTCATGTAGATATTGAAGTTCTGTTTTATCTTTATTTTTATCGATAGGCTCTGGTAGAATAGTTGTAACGAGATTTTTAAATTTATGAATAAATGGAACTATCATAATAATCCCAGTTAAGTTAAATAGTGTATGAAAAAGTGCTAATTTTAGTGTATAATTATCTGCCGCAATTCATATAAATGTAGCTAAATAATCAACAAAATCCGCAATCCAAAACATTCATAAAATAAAGATAATCCCTGTTGTAGATTTAAACATTACATCAGCTGTTGCCAATCTTTTTCAATTTAAATTTGAAGTTAATGATCAAATGATCGCAGTAATCGTTGTTCAAACATTTGCTCAAATCACTAATGCGAGTGCATTTTCATATGTGATTTGTCATGTTGCTAAAGCAGCAATTACCAATATAATCGTTGCGTGGCTTGATTGCATAACAATCGTTGCCAGAATCCCAATTCCCGCAAAAACAAGTACTCAAAGGTATCATGTCATTGCAAATTCGATAAGATTTATACTTGTTTGAAACGATTCAAATCATGATTTCATATAATGAATTCATAAAAATAGAAATCCCAATCAAGCAAGAATAGAGCCAAGTCATTTCCATGCTTTTGATTTTTGAAAACCAAATAACACTCAAAAAACAAGCATAGGCATAGCATAGGCTGAAATATTTACTTTCATACCAAACGCGGCAATGAGCCATGCTCAGGTTGTTGTTCCGAGGTTTGACCCAAAAATAATTCATAGCCCCTGAATCAAGGTAATAAGTTCTGCACTTAAAAATGAAATAGTCAGAACCGAAACAAGTGAGCTTGATTGCATTAATGTTGCAGCTGAAAAACCAAACAGTAAACTTTTCCAAGTTTTATTGGTACATTTTTGTAATATGTTTTCAAGCGTTCATCCGGTAAAAGATTTAAATCATTGACCGAGGAACATCATACCAAAAAGAAAAATTGAAACTCACGCTGAAATTTCCTTAAAGTCCGGGCTAATCCAAAAACCATAAAGTAAAATACAAATAATAACAGGAAGAAGTAACTTTTGAATCATAATATAAATGATTTAAATGAGTAATTTATTGGTAATAATTTTACTTCAATTTTTTTTTATTTGCAAATAAACTATCAGTTCAAGTAAATTTCAAGTTGATGATTATTTTATGGTTAAATTTATTTTTATATTTTAAAAAAGTTTATGAAAAAGAAGATTATTATTTGATCTATAATTTTAATATTAGTAGGTTTAGGAATCTATTTTAAATTTATAAAATCTCCAACAGTTGGATCAACTGGAGTATCAACTCATGTAGCAACAAACGCGGTTGTTACAGTAAACAAAAAAAGTTTTCACTCAACAGTTGACACTAGTGGGAATACGAAAATTAAAAACGAACAAAAGCTTCGTTTTAATACAGCCGGGAGAATCACTGAACTTAAATTCAATGTTGGTGACAAAGTAAGAAAAGGGGAAACTATTGCTGCAATTGATGCATCAGAAGTGTATAACAGTATAGAAAAAGTAAAAATCAGAAGAGATAATTCTCAAGTCAAACTAAATAAATTTTTAGATAATTTAAAAAGTTCTGGTCTCAGAAAAAGTGAACTTGATATGCAAATTTCAGAAAGTAGACTTCGTGATAAACAAACAGAAATTGCATTCATGGAAAAAGAACATGCTAAAAATATTGAACAAAAATATATAGAAATTCTTGAACAAAAAAATAGTTATAAAATTCTTGAAAAAGAAATCAAAAAAAATATTTCTGGTCTTAAACTTACTGGTGATGATAGAGAAAAAATTATTGCTGAAAAAAAATTAGATCTAGAAAAATCTGAAAGAGAATATAACACATTCAAAGAAAAATATGATGAAAAATTAGTTCAAAAAATAAATGAATATAATGGAAAATTAGAAAACCAATATTTTTCTCTTCAAACGGCTATAACTGAAGCTGAAAGAAACATAAAAACTATTGAACTAGTATTAAATCTATGAGATGATGATTTTAAATATTTTGATTATTTTTCTGCTCAAAAAACAGAACATAAATCATGAGCAAGAACCTACTTATCTAATACAAAAGCTAGTCTAAAACACTTAGAAACAGCATTTAATAATATCAAATCAAAAACTGATTCAAAAAATATTATTATTGCTTTAGAAAAAGAAAAATCATTCAATGAAAGCCTATACGATACAGCAAATCAAATCGTAAAAGGTTTTGAAAATAGTGTCGAAACGATTGGATTTACAGCAGCGACAATTAGTGGGTACTCATGACAATATGAGGCAATTCGTTCATCTGCAAACTCAAAAGTAAGTTCCGCAAATGCTACGATTGATAGTTTAAAAAATTATGATTCTATTGAAAAAATTGAAGCTGATTTAAATAATGAATTTGTTTCTTTAGGAAATGCTATTGAATCAAAAAAATTAGATATAAAAAGAGTATTTGATAATCAAGATTTTCTTGTTGGAACATCAGATTACAATATTGAAGCTGAAAATTTCAAACTGAAAAAAGCAAAATTATCTTTAGATCATGCTGACGTTGAGTTTGAAAAATTACAAAAAAACCAAGTAGAATCTTTAAAACAAGCAAAAGCTGATTTAGAAAGATTACAACTTGATCATAAAGATCTTGTAGTAAAAAACACTGAGCTCAATGATTTAAAAACAAATGAAGAATATATTCTTCTAAAAAATGATGTAAAAGACAATCAAGTATCATTAGAAAACGAATATAAAAAATTAGAAAATTATATATTACAAGCTCCTTTCGATGGAATCATCACAAAAACAGATATAAAATTATGAGACAGATTAAATGCTGACACTCAAAAATATCTTTCTATTGCTGATCCTGATACTATTGAAATTAAAACATTCGTAAATCAATCAGATATTGTAAAAGTAAAAACTGGGATGACAACAAGCATGAAACTTGATGCATATGAAGATAAAACATTCTCAGGTGTAATTACAGAAATTGATAGTACACCAACTGATCAAAACGGAATTACAAAATTTGAAACTAAAATTGTTTTATATAACCCAGAAAATCTAAAACTTTATTCTGGTATGAAGGCAAACGTAAAGATTAATATTCAAAATATTCCTGATGCAATTGTTGTTCCATATACAGCTGTAAACACAGAAACAACAACAGAAAAAAAATATGTAAGCGTTCAAAATGAAGATGGTGAAAAAGAAAGAAGATACGTAACAACTGGATATACTGATGGGCAATACTATCAAATTACAGAAGGCTTAACAGAATGAGAAAAAGTATATGAACTTGATTATGATCCAACTCAATTTAAATGAGATGAGTTTGGATGATGAGTAGAATTTTAATAAAAAACAATGCTAGATTTAAAAGATATTACAAAATCCTATAGTTTAGGTAAGGAAGTATTTACGGTCTTAAACAAAGTAAGTTTACATGTTTCAGAAGGGGACTACCTTTCTATTATGTGACCATCGGGTTCAGGAAAATCGACACTTATGAATATTATTTGAATGTTGGATAATTCTGATTCTGGAGAATATTTTGTTGATGGTGTTCGTGTAGATAATCTCAAAGAATGAAAAAGAGGTTGAATAAGAAGAGAAAAAATTGGTTTTGTCTTTCAAAACTATTCTCTTATCCCAAGAATGTCTGTAATCGAACAAGTAAAACTTCCTCTTATTTATCAATGAGTTGCTCCACATAAAGCAACTCAAAGAGCAATGGAGGCATTAGAAAAAGTAGGTCTTGAATGAAAAGAGGACAGTATGCCAAATGAAATATCATGAGGACAAAAACAAAGAGTTTCTATTGCTCGTGCACTAGTTATCTCTCCAAAACTTATGTTAGCGGATGAACCAACTGGGGCACTCGATACAAAAACTTCTTGAGAAATTATGGATCTTTTTGAAAAACTCAATAATGAATGAAAAACTATCATCGTTATTACTCATGAAAGAGAAATCGCAGACAGAACTAAAAACACGATTGTTATTCGTGATGGAAATATTATTAAATAAAAAATATGAATTTTTACCTATTTATAAAACAGGCTTTTTTATCTATTTTTGCAAATAAACTCCGTTCATTTTTATCAACACTTGGTATTATTATTGGGATTTCATCATTTGTAATCATGTTATCTCTTTGAGAAGGGGCAAAAGCATCAATTATGAAAGAGTTTGAATGATCGAGTAATGTTATGACGATTAGCTCAAAATCAAATCCTACATCAAGTGCAAAACCTGTATTAACTGAAGATATATCAGATTCTATTCCAGATAAAATTCCAAATGTTACGCATTCTTTTATTAAAAAACAATCATACAATGGAGCTTTTTATAAAGATAAATCTGTAGGTTATACTCTTGCATGAATTCAACCTGGTTTTTTACAATTCAAAGATGCAAAGCTCTTATACGGAAGTTATTTTGATACAGAAATATATACAAACAAAGATAAAGTCGCGCTTTTAGGATATAAACTTATCAAAGATACATTTTGAGAAGAAAATCCTCTCGGGAAACAAATCACTATTAGTTGAGAAAAATTCCTTGTTTGAGGAATCCTCGCTGAAAAAAACTGGGAATTTGACTATACCGTTTTCATCCCACACACAACAATGAAACATGTGTTAAATGTTGATACAATCGAGTCAATCGAAGTAGTTGTGTCAGATGAAAAAATTATAGATGATATTAAGAAAAATTTAGAATTCTACCTTTGGAAAAAATCAGCAACTGATAAATTCACAGATGTATTATTTCAAATTAGAACCAACAAAGATCAACTGAAACAAATTAACAACATTGTAGGGAAAATGACATTACTCCTTGCCGGAATTTGAGCCATTGCCTTAGTTGTTTGAGGGATTGGGATTATGAATATTATGCTCGTGTCTGTAACAGAAAGAACGAGAGAAATCTGAATTAGAAAAGCCATTTGAGCGAGAAACTCAGATATTATGCTTCAATTCTTAATCGAGTCTATTATCTTAACACTTATCGGTTCGATAATCGCTATCTGATTTTCATACTGAGTGGTAAAAATAATAGACACCTTTATCCCAGATTTCAGTCCCGTGATAAACGGAAATGTAATCATGATTGCTACAACAGTAGCAGTTTGTATGGGGATTCTCTTTGGGCTGATGCCTGCGTATAAAGCGGCGAAACTCAAAGTTATTGACGCACTTAGTTTTGAATAAAAAAAACACTCCGTTTGGAGTGTTTTTTTGTTATAAATATTTATCAATAGTGAATAATTCTACACTTGACAATATTTTGTTATGCATAAAATATATCCGTCTATTTAATCAAAATAGATATCTTTTAAACTATTCCTGTAGGAGGAATCGAAAAATGATAGAAATGATCAATACCCGTGGTAACAATAAACGTATCATGGAAGCACACAAAGGCGGACTCGGCGAATGTACAATTGCTGGCATATTTCAAGACGAAGGTATCAATATTAATGCTACTCACGTAAAAGCAGTAATTGAGATGGAAGCCGCAGGTTATTCGAAAAAGGCGATGCCTAAAAAAGCTGTAAAAGATGCCGTTGCATTTAAGAATGGCACTGGCGATGAAAAAGGTACTAAAAAAGAATAATTTATGTTCTTTTTCATAATTTTAAAAACACTCTGTTTAGAGTGTTTTTTGTTTTGCCTAAAAGTTGTTATTTTTTTAACAGAAATATTTTATTTTTATTGAATATTTTTTGGTGTGTGATATATTAAGATAAATTTATTTTTTAAAAAGGAGGAACATGATTAAGACCTTTCAAACAAGAATACAAGAACTATCAACGAGTAATGAAATCCTAGATTTAGGAGTAAATTCATCAAATTTGGATATATATTTGAGTAGTTATCAAAACGAAGATAAAACTTTTTTACTAGAGGAAATTAAAAAATCTGAATCTACAAATTTTCCATATTTAAGAAACCTCTATGTGATAATTATTTCTTTGTATCAAAATGAAAAGGGAAATGATTTCACTAATATCAAATCATATATATCAAAAAAATTAAAAACTCCAAATCTATTAAAAGAAGGAACGCTATCAGTTTATATAAAAATTTATACAAAATTATCACTTGAAGAAGAATTAATCGCTATAAAAAATCTGTACGACGCTATCAGAAGTCATAAACTTTTTAACATTTCTACTATTGATAATTTTACAGATTATTTTTGTAAATATGAAAAATGAAAATATTTTATAGATTCTTTTTTATATGATGATTTAAGTTGGGTTAGGTGAAAATTTTCCAGCTACAAAGGGCCATATTATCACCCTCAACAACAGTGAATTATTGAATTAAACAAAAAACTATTTAGTTGTTTTATTAATGAATTACAAAAAGATACAAATATAAATAATTTTGCATTCAATTTAAAAGATAGTGATTATCAGGATTCCTTTACTCAAAAGATTATCAATAAATGTTTTGAATTAGATTTAGCAGATAAAGCATATAAATTACTTATATGATTACTTCAATATTCAAGTAATGGAAAATGACGCTACTATCGTGAGAAAGTTTATTATACGCAAGTGCAAGAATTATTAAAAAAATTAAAAAATCAAACAGCAAGTCAAGCAGAAAATTTTTATTTAAAATTATTTAATGATATAAATTATGATTCAAAATGATTTTATTATTTCAATGAATTTGAGATTTTTATTGCAAAGTCATTAGAAACAAAAGAGGATATTGAAAAATTATTATCCATTCCAAAGGTACAAGAGCATGACTATATATTTGCATATAGAATATATAAGACCCTAAAAGACCAAGCAAGAAATAATCTTATAACTCATTTTACAGAATTAATTTGAGATAAAATTATTATTATCGAAAATAAACAAAAATTAGCACAAATAAAACATAATGAATATCAAGAAAAATATAATGAAGAAGCTATAGAAGAATTAAAAGTCTATTTAGATATAGCAAACAATTGAATACTCGATCAGAGGCATTTCATGCCTCAAATTTTTGAATATTATATAAATCAAGAAGAGTTGCTTTTTTCATTGGATAATAAATGATATGATATTAAAAAAATTATAACGAATCAAATTATATATTATTGTACTTGGGATAATTTAAACCCAAAAGATACTAAAATATTAGAAAATTTTAAGAAAACTGACAATTGATATCATGGTGCAAGTATTTTTCATGACCAAAGTTATTGGCTTGTTTTACAGTCTGCAAAAAAGATTTGATTCGATTTATCTCCTTATAGATTGAGACTCTGTTATTTTTACCCATTCATATATTGAGATGAACATCTAAAACAATCCTTAGAGCTTATTTGAATAGAAGAAATTAAAGTCATTTTTGGTGTATATAAAACATACCCTGATATCGCTCAATTTTGTCCTAGAAATTTAGTACAACTCTATTCATATAAATCAAAAATAATACAAGACCTTCCTGAGCTCAATAATAATATCTTAGATTATTTAAAAAATTGGATTGATAAATTTGATATATCTTTTTATGATAAAGAGAAGATACTTCGTTTTCTCGAAAAAAAATGAGAATCTAATAGCTTTTTTCAAGAAAAATTCGATAATAATAAATGAAATTTTAATCATTTTATACCGAAGAATACTTCAGGTGAAAACTATCAAGACTTCCGTCTTGCAGAAATTGCAAATGAAATTCTTATTAAAAATTGAGATTTTTGAGCTCTACAATGGAGAATAAAACAATTAAAAGAATGAATAATAGAAAATCGTGAAATCAAGAGTGGTACGTGATATGTGACAGATGAAATTAATTTCTGAGAATATGATTTTGTTCGTTGTTTTGAAGAAATTAAATCTGATGATTCAAGAATTATTAATGAATTTACCAGTTTAATTGAACACTCATTTGACGCTTACTCTGAGATAACATCAAATTATTGCTATTATATTTGGAAATCCATTAATTTCTATCTCACAGGGTTAGATGAACTCAGTAAAAAAACAACTTTAATCGAAAAAATTGCAAACATCCTTTCAGATTCTGAAAAATTGGATGCCGTTGTTTACTTCAAAAGAAATATTGATGAATTAGATTCTGGTTTATTTTTAGAGAAAATTCACTCAAATACGATAAAAATATCCAGCGAATATCCTCATTTGGAAAAGCAAATAAGCAAGCTATTAAAAGAAAATGAGAAACTAATACAAACTAAGATCTTATATGATAAAGGTAGTGTTCTAATACATACTGAATGACCTACAGATTATCACCATTTTAAAAATGCTAATGAAAAATTATTAGAATTATGAGCGATTAAATTCAATTATTCTCATTACTTTAAACCTCAAAAAAATACTAATGGTGTAAATTGGTCTTGTAATGAAACATATATTTATTTAAAAAAAATATCACAAATTTTTAATGAAAAATGTATCATTTGAATTTTTGATAATGATGATTTATCTTTTCTTAAAAACGAAAAGGAAGTAATTAAAAAAGAATTTAATGATAATTGATATTTTTCAATAAATAATTTACATATCATAAGTTTGTGAATATGAGATTGAATGAATCATGTTGATAAAATTTACAATAATAAAACATGTATTGAATTATATTATGATGAAGATTTTTTAAAGCGAAAAATGTTAGCAAC
>CAJXJP010000052.1 GCA_913055215.1 uncultured Candidatus Altimarinota bacterium
ATACAGCGGTCTGCAACACCGTATACAGCGGTTCGAGCCCGCTTGGCACCTCCATAAAAAGAAAAAAATTAAAGATAGCTAGAAATAGCTATCTTTTTTATTACATTTTTTAAAAATCTAAAATCAGAGCTGTATAGAGCTGTAGGTTTATTATTTTGCTAATATATTGCATATATGATAAAATAATCAGTATATATTTATGATTAAAAAAGGATGGTTATTGATATTATACATAACTCATTTCTGTTGAGCGATTCTCAAAAAATATACTTAATTGATAGGGTGAAAAATAGTAGTGAAGCATATGCTGACAGATTGCTAAAAAACTTACAAGCAGAAAATACTTTTATGCTACAACTGTTACAAAAATATAAAACAGATAGTAAAAATACCAGTATCTGACAATTAAAATGAGAACTCATGCAGAAAAATTTCGAAAAAATCAGAGCACTTGAAGCAAGTGAAGATGATGACCTTTTTGACTTAGATAAAAATCTTTGAGAAGTATTATAATAAATTAATAACTATGGCTTTTGAAAATTGACATAATCCGGAACAAGAATCAGTTGATCCAGTATTAAAGGAACAACAAGATCAAGCTCAAATTGATAAAGAATTTGATGCTGTTTTAAAGGAATATCAAAATATGCCTCCACAAGAACAGGCTGAATTTATCGAGGCAATTGCAAATAAGGACCCCCATTTTAGAGAATTGTATACTCAATTAAAAGATTTCTTCTGGAAAAATATACAGTGACTAGATGAACAATTAGAGTCAATAGAAATACAAAAATTATTTGAAGCAGAAGCAAGTAAAACCGTGGAACTTTTACCGTCACAATCGTCATTTTTTGAAAGTCACGAACGTTTTTCTGACTATTCGGATATATTAATAGAAAAAGAAATTAATGGAAATAAAGTAAGTGTTTTGAAGAATGCAGTATACGAAGGATATATTAGATATTCAGATAATCGTGAGCCACTAATTAAAGCATTAGCTTATAAAGAATTATCACAAGCAAAACAAACCCTGGATGATAGTTTACAGGCTATTTCAACACGCATGCAATCTGCTCCTGAAAATATATCAGAAGCTCGTTTATATGCATTTAAACAACATGCAGAAAAAGAAGAACAAATATTAAATGACTTTACTCCTAATGCTGCTGAATTTCAAAAACTCATTTCAACTGATGCAGGTAGAATGGTATTATCAAATACTGCTTTTGCCTCTTTTGAGAATAGGTTAAAATCAGATATATCAGAACAACTTGGATATAAAGAGCAAACTGAAAATGAAACGACTACTAATATAGAAAATAGTACAAAATGATTACTTCTCAATTTATGAGTCATTGAAAATAAATTTGAAAGAAGAATTCAGGATTTTTTAGAAAATCAATGAGATTTAAAAGCCAGAGATTATATTACTTGGCAAAATATACTCCATAATGATTTACCAAATCAATTAGAAGATGCTATTTGAGAAGAAATTAAGCTATATAGCTTTCAAGTATGAGAAGATCTTATAAAACAAAATGCTTCTATTATTAAACAATGAGGTATATTTAATCTCCCTATTTGAAACGGAGAAAATGTAAGATTAGATTTCTCTGAATTATGAGATATTTCAGAATTAAATACTCAGGAAATATCAGATCTGTATAAAGATAATTTTAATAGTATTTATAGGAATAATTTCTGAGAGATAATTTCAGATACTATTTGAGATATATGGACTTCTGTTAAGGAGAACCCATGAAAGACTTCTATTGATATTACAAGTGTAGTATTTGCATGACTCTGAGCAGTTCTGGCATCACAAGGATCTGGAACTATAACAGCTCCACTGATAGCATGACCAACTTTTACTGTTTTAGATAATGGATATAGAGCATGAATGTATGAAGTATTTGATATACAATGATGATGGAGAGCATGAATTTGAATAGAGGAAAATGATACTCATAATGATATTTTAAGAAAAAAACTTTTTGAATTATGAAGTAATACAGCACTATTTTGATTGTTTAAAGGTATATGATCATTAGAAGCTAAATTCCCAAAAATTGATAGTCAAATAGCTTCAATGTCTTTAAAAACACCGATAGAAGCATGATTGTTTACTTATTATTCTGTTTTAACTGAAAATCTACAAGAAACTGTAAAAAATGATGGAAATATGAATGAAATTTTAAATGATTTTTCTGAAATTCCAAATATGCAAGCATTAGTAAAGTCATATATTTATAATCTATGATTTATTACCGCAGTAAAAATGTGAGCTGTTCCAGCCGAAAAAATGATTATTGCATGATATAATAAACAACTTAATTCTGAGCTTCAAGCACTCAAAGAAAAGTGATATACAATAATGGAAACTACTCAATGATATGCTTTTTATAAAGGATTAAATAAAGTAGATGGGCAACAAAGTAAAGATTTTTCTACATTCGTTGAGTTAAATAGAAAGGTGAATTATATAGCAACTGAACAATATAGAAAACCAGAAAGTGGAAGATGATGAAAATCAGCATATTCCAATACACTAAGGGAAACAAAATTTCAAAATTTAGAAAAATACTCCAAAGAAGCACAATCTGGAAAAATAGATTATGCTTTAAAGGATAAAATAATTTGAAAATCATTAACAGAAAATTGAATTTGAAAAAAATGAGATAATATATGAAAATGATTACTTGAAAAATCGTGATTTGAAAAATGAGAAAAAATTGAACCAAAAACTAAATTTGAAAAAAATGCTGTAAGAGAAATGAAAGAAGCTAATATGATAATTTATGAACAATATACTAAATGAATGAATAATATTAAAAAGTGATTATCTTTAAGAGAATCATTTCCTAATTTATCAGAAAGATTGTTCCCTAAAATTGAAAAATTATATAAAAATGATACTAATACAAAAAGAAGAGAAGAATCAATTTAATTGATTCCTCTCTCTTTTTTTATTTCCTGAATATAGTCACTCATTTCATCTCCTAAGTCCCACATTTCATTAATAGCATTTAGTGTAGCAATCATGTATTCATCTGAATATATCTCAACTTTTTTTCAATCTTTGTTATATAGTTCCCATAATCAATTATTTAATTCAATTTTACTGTAACCTTTTCTTAAATATCATGCTTGAAACAAGTCTCACATATATTCTCTGGTTCTAAAATAATCAATATTTGAATACCAACTTCAATCTAATTTTGTTATATAAACTAAATTTCATACCTTACTCTCATATATAGCATATCAATCTCTTCAAGGAATTTTTTTAATTTCAATAGTTTGTTTTTCAACTGCCTCTTTAACTTTACTTCCTTCATAATCTGGAAGATCTTGTAATTTTTGAATGAATTGTTCTTTTGCTTCTCAAATTAATTCTCAACCAACTTCACTTTTTAGTTCTTGAATTTCTTTCTGAGGATTTTCTTTTACCTCTGGTGAGTTCAGAATTGTAAGAATATTATTTTTCATATCAAAAACCACCCCTCATATTTCAAAACTCAGTTTACCATATTCTGGTCCAACTTTTTGTTCATAATGAGAAGGTGTTTGTTGTTGATTTAACTCAACATAATTATCAGGTCATGTAGATGGAGTTTCTGCCATTTGTAATAATTAATTTATATAATGTTATTATAACACTTTAAAGGGAGAAAAACAAGTTTTAAAAGAGTTACATTATTTAAAATAAAGAATATTTTACCTTTTAAAGCCAATGTTAACCAATAATTTAAAACTTGCTGGTGTTTCTGGCACCTCTATTTTGAAAATTACAAAAACACTTCATTGAAAAATGAGGTGTTTTTTTGTGTTTAAAAATTAATTTAATTATGCTTTTAGTTTTAATAAAAATATTTTTTCTTGCAATATTTTCTGTATAATTTGAGTATTAAATACCATAGTATATTATTTAATTATTAATTGATGTTTAAAGCGTTATTTTGAAAGAATCAATGATTTGAAGTAATGATAGAGAGAGCGAAAAATTATGATAAAAAATGACTTGAGTATATTTATGATAACTTTTCAGATAAAATCTATAAATATATTTTTAGGAGAGTTAATAATTTTGAAGATGCCGAAA
Organism: uncultured Candidatus Altimarinota bacterium; assembly: GCA_913055215.1. Lineage (GTDB taxonomy): Bacteria > Patescibacteriota > Gracilibacteria > BD1-5 > UBA6164 > CAJXJP01. The sequence continues at coordinate 4,103 of CAJXJP010000052.1, forward strand.
ATATAACAAGTATTGTTTGGGAAAGAATCTGTAAACACATTGCTAAATTTGATTGAAACAGTAAAGAAAAATTTGAAGCGTGGATTATTACGATTTCTAAAAATCAAATTAGTTCATATTACTCAAAAAATAGAATACAAGGAGAATGATTAGAAGATTATCAAGATTTCAAAGATGAGAATTTAACACCTGATAAAGTTGCAATAAATAATTCAAATGAAGAGTATTTATTAAAGATGTTAAATACACTTTCTGAAAAACAAAGTGAATGCTTAAAACTTAAATATTTTGAATGATATAAAAATAAAGAAATTGCAGATATTTTATGAATTAAAGAACCATCGGTAGCTTCAAACTTAAATAGATGACTAGAAAAAATAAAACTTATCTTAGAAAATAATCATTAAATTATGACAAAAAATATTATAAAAAATCTTACAAAAATAGGGAAAGATACTCCTGAAATGGAAAAAAATTATAATGTATATTTAAAAAATAAAGTACTTGGGTATGCTCAAGAAGAGGAAAAAGAAAGCCATTTTAACATTAATGTCTTATTTAAATTATCTTCTATCGCACTTGTTTTTTCAATTATATTTAATGTGTTTTTTATGGGATTCTCTAGTGAGGAATTTATGGTAAAAGCATATGAATATCATAAAGAAAAATCTCAAAATCAGATTACTTATCAATATATAAAAGAAATTTATAAAAAAAATGAAAATAGTGAACCTCAAATAACAGAGACTAAAGAATATTTATATAATGAAAAAAGTATTTATATTAAAGAATTTGAATTTTGAGGGAATATTACACAAATGTTTGATTGAGAATTGTTTTACTCAAATAATAGATATCTCGATAATAATTTTTACGAAATTAAAGATATTGAAGAAATTAAAAGGAAAAATAGAGCTTCAGAGATAGAAGAAAGGAAAGCTCTTAGTATTTACGATGCGGTTTTAGATTTATCCAAAACAACTTGAAAGACAACTTTAGATTATTTGGAATCTAGTAATAAGCTTATTTTTGATAAAAAAATCAAAAATATTGCTATTTATAAAATAATAAATTGAATGAATATTGAAGAAATTCATTTTGATATAAAAAGTTATGAAATAGTGCAAATTTTAAGCTATTACAATAAAAATGGAAAAAGAGAAAATATTTTAGAAAAACAAATTGAAACACAATATATTAATGAGTCTGAAGAAGTAAAAATATTTGACCACAAAAAATATAACTTAAAACCAACTAATATTATATATCAAAAAAAGAGCTAAATAAAGCTCTTTTTTGTTTTTATTTTAAAGATATGCAATATTTTTCATAAAAAAAGAGTATTAGCTAATGTAACTTAATTTATTATTAATTTTTTACATTATGAAAAATACAAAAAAAGTTATCTCGAGTGTTTTATTATCTGGTATGTTACTATCAACATCTTCAGTATTAGCGAATGATTCAACGGTTGTTACTACCGAAAACACAAATACTACAGTTGAAAGTAGTGAGCTTCAGACTTGGGTAATTCAATTTAAAGATACTTTGAAAAAAGTAAATATTTGGATAGAAAAGAAAGAAAAAAAATATAACCTTGATTATAGCAATGCTAAAAAAGATTTAGTAAAGATCTCATTTAGAGCTGATAATGTTCAAGTTGAAGATGATTTAAAAACATTATATTGAGAAGCAAATAAATTATTTATACCTATTTATAAAAATGTACGTTCTTTAGAATGAAAGAATCAAAACCAAATAAATAAGACTAAAATTAATGTTTTTAAACAAGAACAAACAACTTTAATTCACAAAATAAAGTCTACTATAGATTGGGTGAAAGAAGAATCAGAAAAAGAAAATAAAAACTTTTCAAGAGAAGTTTCTCAATTAGAAATAATTTTAGAAAAAGCTAATAACTCTAAAAAATTAGAGGATTTAAAATTATTACAACAAGATTTAGATTATATTTATAAAGCTGTTACTGGACATGAAATAAAAAGGAATCAGGCTCAAAATAAAGTGAACAAAAGTTATACAAAAAAGGAATATAGAACTAATTCATCTTTTGAAAAACAAAAAATAAATATAACTAATAATATAAAATCATTTAAGAAATGGGTAAGTGAAGAATGAAATAAGCAAAATAAAAATTTTTCTGCGGAAATGAATAAGTTAAATATTATGTCAGAAAAACTAAAATGAAGTAATAGTTATGATGATTTAAAATCTATTAAAGCAGACTTAATTGCTATTTATGAAAATGTAAGTTGAAAAAAAATTAATAAACAAAAAACTAAAAATTATAATAAAAAGGTAGAAAATAAACAAGTTATTTTATCAAAAAAAATAGAATATTTAAAAAATAATATTAAATCTACAATTGAACATTTTGAATCACAAGATAGAGATTTAGTAAATGAAATTGCTAAATTAAATGACTTGTATGAGAAGACAGATAAAGTAAATAATGATAATAACCTAAAATCTATTTATCAAGAACTATGAACAATTCAAGACTCGATTAAATAAAAAAAACTCACTTTAGTCAGTGAGTTTTTTTAATTTTTCCTTAACAATTCATGTTCTTCTTTTTCAGAAAGATATCTCCATTTTCCACTTTCAATATCAAGATTTAAGCTTCCAATACTAACTCTCGTTAAACTTAATACTTTTAAAGGAGTATTAAACTTAGGATCTTTCATTGCTCAAAACAATCTACGAATATGTCTATTTTTTCATTCATCAATTTGTACTCTCAATTTTGTCTTTGCTCAAAGATTTCATATTTTTTCAACCATTTTTGCTTTGAGTAGACCAACAGGACTTTGAACTCAAGTTAAGGCTGCGGCTATATGCTCATCATTCACATGCCCACGAACTAATATTTCATAAATTTTAACACATCCACCTGGTTTGGTTAGATGATTTCAAATATGCCCATTTCTCGTAAACAACAGAAGTCATTTTGATTCTAAATCAAGACGACCAATTGGCATCCAGCCATTATCAAAAACCCACTCTGGCAAAAGATCATATACAGTTTTTCTTCCACACTCATCAGAGCGGGTAACTATATATCATTTTGGTTTATTCAGAGCAAGAATATTTTCAGAAAGTGGAATTGTGTTCATATATTTGTGTAAAAATTTTATCACAACAATAATAAGAGATTCACATATATCAGCAAGTTTTATTTATAGAAAGATTATCTAAAAATTAGGGATTGTATATTTTATGAATTAATGTATAATTATATTAATTATATATAGACATCTTAAATAAATACTATGAATATTAAAAATTGAATTACGCATCCATTATCTGTACTTTGATCTACATCAAAAGATATTAGTACGATTGAAAATCGACAATTCTTGTATAACCAAGAAAATGCACTAAATAAAATGTTAAGTAATCAGGAATGAATATGAAATTCAATTAATCATTTAATTCAAGGATCAGAAAATCAAGTTAATTCGATATTAAATTATCAAAAAACTACAGAAGAGTATATGGGGGCACAACTTGATATTGCAACAAATTCTTATTGGGGTATAAATTCTGGAATATCAAATATATACAGTAAGCTAGAAGAGTTAGATGAAAATCAAATTAAAGCCTTTAAAATGAATATGGAGGCGTTAGGTGTTGTAAATGAAAGTGTAAATATGTGATTTTCTAACCTGTTAATGTGAGTTGAAAAACAAGGGAATATACTAATGGAGATCTCTTATAGTATTGATGAAGTTATAGATACTCTAAAAAGTCCACGTAAGATAGAATGATTAGAGTTAAAAAAAGATGGCATAACCTATATGCAAAAAGGCTGGTATAGTGAAGCATTAGAATATTTAAATATAGCAGCAGAGAAATTAACTACAGATGAAGATGTATATTACTATTTAGGGTTGCTACATTTTGAAATTAATGAGGATTATAATTTGGCACAAAAGTACTTAATTGATGCAATTAAGTATTCAAAATGAAACAATAATAGTAAAATTAATATTTTAGCATTATCTAAGTTAGCGAGTGTTTTATTTGTTGCAGAAGGAAATAAATTAAATAATTGAGAAGAGGAAAACATTACTACGTGTTTTAATTTGCAATTGGAGGCGATTGAAAAAAATAATTATATAGATCAATTACATATATATAATTTATTAAAATATGCTTCAATTCTTGAAAAATATGATTTTTTTGAAGAATATTTATATATATTATTAAAGGAGAATAAAAGTTTAATTTTAGAAATATATTCAGAATTATTATTTACGAGTAATCAAAAAATTTTAAATATAATTGACAAAGTTATCTTTAAAATTAAACGTGAGGATGATAGAATAGAATTATTAAGAACAAAAGAGTTTATAGAAGCAATACAAAATGATATTGATAAATTAGAAAAGGAAAATTATATTGAAGGTTATGCAATGCATATCGATTCAAAAATAATTATTATTTGAAATTCAAAAAGAGAAGTCACTGAAATATTAAAATATTGAAATAATGATATTGAGAAGTTAATCATACCTAATATATGAGAATGTAAATTTAAATATATTAGTGTATATGAAAATGAAAATAATACAATTTATTGACTGTCTAATACTAATGAATTAAATTGAGAGAATGAAGCGATTGTTCAATTATTTGACTCAAATTTAAACATATATGGAAAATTACATCAATGAAAAATTAATATTAGAAAAATTACTAATGACTCAGATAGTATCTATGTAAGTGATAGAAGAAAAAGTATATCTTGAGGGATTAGTAAATATAACCTACCTAATAATACTAAAGCTTCTTCATTACATAAGGTTAAAGAAATTATAAATAAGGATTGAAAGATAAATTTTTTAACATCTGATAGAATAGCCTTAATTTATTGAAATGAATTTACTGAATTAATTAAAAAATATAAAGAATTAGATAATTTTATAGAACAACATATCTTTTTAAAATTTAATTATCTATGAAAAGGGAAAATAAAATTTGGAGGTAAAATTTTTTCAATTTATAGAAAAAAGAATATATATGGATATCAAGATTATAAGATTGACTGTTAAAATATTTGTTAAAAAAAAAGCACTTTATATTTGAAGTGCTTTTGTTTTTTTATACCTATTTTTCGGAATCTTTTT
>CAJXJP010000053.1 GCA_913055215.1 uncultured Candidatus Altimarinota bacterium
TATTAATTTTTGTATTTCTAAAATAATAAATAAAAAAAATAACCATTTCTTACGAAATGGTTATTTTTTATTGATTGTTGAGACAAACATAAAATACCTTTTCGTATTACGAATGGTTAAAGTAAAAAAAGAAAAATGTATTTTGTGCTGTTGTTTTCATTTTTGAAAAATCAAAATTAAGTAATTTCACTATAAGGGAATTTTGTGAATGTCAAAACTTTTTATAAAAATTGTACTGTCTTAGTAAAATATTAGATCGAGTATATTTATAAATATACTCGATCTAATAGGGAAAATAGAGTTAATAATTATGATAAGTGATTTATATAATTTTCATCATCTCAAGTTACGATGTTATGATAGAAATCAGATATTTTTTTGGAAGTAGATGAAGCATTTCCAGAATTATATATAAATTTAGTTCATCATTCATTTGTGATCGAAGCAATTGGAGTAACTTCAGCTGCAGTTCAGACAAAGAATGCTTCATTAAAATTTCAAAGCTCTTCAGGGGAGATTTTTCTTTCTATAACTTTTATATCAAGTTTATCCTGAAATAAATCAATAATAGTTGCTCTAGTTATGCCAGGAAGAATAGTTCATAGTTCAGGAGTATAAACAGAGTTTCCTTGTATGAAAAATATATTTTCACCGGGTCATTCTGCGATAAAATCATTAGTATCAAGTAATAATCATTCATCAAAACCATCTTTTTTTATTTCTAAACTTACGAGAATAGAATTTGAGTAATTTCCACAGATTTTAGCATTCATATCTGTTGTTCTTGGATCAACTCTTCTTGTTTTTGCAATTTTAACATCGATAGCTTTATCTCCTAGGTATTTTCCAAATTTCCAAACTGAAATAACAGTTTCTACTTTTGCTCCAGTAGGATTTAGTCACATTTTACCAGTTCCATAATAGATGATTGGACGAATATATCACTCCGTTTCTCAACTTTTTGCAACTGTCTGAATACAGGCTTGCATGATTTCTTCTTTACTAAATTCTGTATCCATTTGAAACACAGAGGCAGAGTAAAATAAACGATCTATGTGTGCTTCTAATTTAAAAATTTTTGGTCATTTCGTAGTATTGTAAAAACGAATTCATTCAAAAACTCAGCTTCAATAATGTAGAGTATGAGAAAGGTGATGATCTTGAGTATCATCCCATTTTATGAATGTTCAATTTTTCCAAATCAGAGGTGTTTTAATATCCATATTTTATTTTTTATCATGTAATACATTGAATAAAAATACAAAAATTGCATTATAAATTCTTTTTAATCTTTTCATTTTTTGCGGACCGGTAAATATTCTATAAAACCATTCTAATCAGAATTTTCTAAATATTTTGGGGGCTCTTTTTTGGAATCCGATAAAATAATCAAAGCTTGATCAAATGCCAAGACCAATTTTAATATTTTTTGCATATTCCATTATTTCTACTACTGATTCTTCTTGTTTCTTCATTCCAAGTGTAGAAAATAAAATTTTTGCATCAGAATTTGTTATTGTTTCGATTATTTCACTCTTTTTATCAGGATTATAAATATAATAATCAAACTGTAATTTTGGGAATTTTTTTTGAAGTTTGTCAGAAAAAGCATATTGGGAAGCAACTTTATTCGCATCAGTTGGATTATATAGATCAATAATAGCAACGGTTACTTGATTACTTGAAGCAAAATGAATTAGATCTTTTGTTAGGTCTGAACCGCAAATTCTATCTCCATATTTTGCATAAAGTTTTTCTCTTTTACAAAATAAATTATAAAAATAGTATGGAAGTTTTATATAACTTTTCCAGGTTGCTTCATTTGCTTCTATGATTTGAAAGGCTATATAGAGACCAATTCCGTCAGGAGTAAGATAATGGGCTTTATTTAAAAGCTTATTAAATTCAACATCTTTTTTAGTGTTGAGTAAAATTTCAGGATTTGGTGTAAAAATTATTTTTTGAGAAGACAAATCAGTGATTTCATTAAAAAATGTTTCATAGCTAAGTTTATCTAGATTTATTCAAAATATTTTCATTGTTTCTTGGTTAATGTCAGTTAAAAGTATTATAAAAAATTTTTCATAAATGTAAAAATAACTAATAATATTTATTTCTTACATAGATTTGTCATAAAAATTGTAATATGATATTATTAATATAATGACAAAAATATAACTAATTTCAATATTATGAACAATATAAATACACATCAAAATGTCTCAAATATTGAGACAGGGCCTCAATTATCCGAGAAAGTTTCTCAACAAGTAAATACAATAGAACAAAAAATAAATAATTGTTTTAAGTTGACTTGAGACCAAATTCAAAATGCTGAAATGGAATTTGATAGTTATTTGAAGTGAAAAAATATCAAAAATAATTATGGAATCGAAGATTATGAAATGGACAACTTTCTTTATGAAATGAAAAGGTTTCACGAAGGCATTCCTCATGGAAGAATTGTTGACGAAATTGCAAAACAATTTTGAGAAAAATACACACCAAATTTCCTAGCAGATACTTTAGCAAAACTCATAAAAGATATTTGAAACCCACAATTAAATAATTATGGAGATGTGTTTTTTATGCTGGTATGAGGGAATCATATTTCTAAAAATATTTGGCCAAAACAAAAGGAAGATGAAATCATTGAAGTTGAAGAACAAACAGAAACAAATTTTTTAAATAATTTTTCTGATGCATTAGAAAATAATATCTTGTATTTCCCAAGAAATTCAGATGAATTACTTCTTGTAAGATCATATCAATGAAGAGTGAGAGTATTTAAAAAAGAAGAAACATATAGTTTTCAATTTGTAGATTTTTGAACAGAAAGAGTAATCAGAGCTCTAAATTTTAAAAATCAATCTACTGATTTAGAACAAGGACTAGAAGAATTTACAAAATTATCAAATATTGAAGTTGATAAAAACTTAAATAATTGGACACAAAGAAAAAAAGGAAGATAAGAAATTATCTTTCTTTTTTTGTTCCTAAGAGTACAATAAAAAAAATAATTATTTTAAGAATATATGGATACAAAATTTCAAAACAAAAAAATTGCAATTGTTTGTGATTGGATAAAAGATTGGGGTGGAGCAGAAGTTGTGTTAGAACAATTGTTAGAAGCATTTCCAAATGCAGATATTTTCACATCAGTTTTTTGGCAAGAAGGGAATCCGTTATTTGAATGAAGAAAGATAACAACAAGTTTTATTCAAAAAATACCATTTCTGAACAAATCACATAAATTAGCATTAACACTGCGCCCATTAGCTTTTGAAAGTTTTGATCTATCAGAATACGATATTGTCATCAGTTCTACAAGTGCAGAAAGCAAGTGAGTAATTACGAAGCCAGACTGTCTACAAATTTGTTACTGTCATACACCAACAAGATATTTTTGGTCCCATTTTCATGAATATCTAAATATGCTTGAATTTGGTATATTTAATCCAATTTGAAGATGGTTGATGCCAAAAATGGTACATAAACTTAGAATATGGGATTTTTGTGCGTCTAAGAGACCTGATGAATTTGTAGCGAATTCAAAAAATACCGCAAATAGAATCAAGAAATATTACAAAAGAGATGCGGAAGTTATTTACCCATGTATTGATACAAAAAACTTTACGGTTTCTGGTACGACAGGAGAGTATTATTTCTACATTGGTCGTTGTATCCCATATAAAAAATTTGATTTACTCGTAGATTCTTTCAATAAAAGTGGAAAAAAATTAATTATTGCCACAAATACAAACAATAAATTATATAAAGATTTAAAGAATAAATCAAAAAAGAATATTCAATGGAAATTAGATGTAAGTAGAGAAGATATTCAAAAATATTTTTCAGAAGCAAAAGCATTTATGTTTCCACCAGAAGAAGACTTTTGACTCGTTCCGCTTGAAGCTATGGCCAGTTGAACGCCAGTGATAGCCTTTGGAAAATGATGAGCATTAGAAACAGTTGTTGAAAATAAAACGGGAATATTTTTCCAAGAACAAACTATTGAGTCAGTAAATAAAGCGATTGAATTATTTGAAAAGAAACATTTTGATAAAACTATTATACGAGAGCACGCTGAGAAATTTGATAAAGATATATTCAAATCGAATCTTTATGAATTTATTAACCGTAAACTTAAATAAAATAATATTTTTCTGACTATAATAATATGAAATATTTAGAACAAATTGGAAACTTTACCGAAAGTAATTTAATTTCGTTAGATGAATGTGTTTGATGAGCATTGGAATTATTCTCAAAAACTGAAATAAAATCTTGAAATTTTGAAAAATATAAAAAACCTCTCATCGCCGGTTCTTGAAATGCAATTGTCACAGCAAAAATTATATTTTCAGATATGGATGCCATTTTTTGTGATGAAACTGACATAGATATCGCACTTACCAAAGATATAGATTCTATTATAATTGTTTCAGCATCATGAGAAAAGCATGCACCAATTTTTGCAAAGAAAGCATGAGACAAAAATTTACCGATAACTCTGATAACTTGTGCTGAGTGATCATCAGCTGAAATCGTAGTTGGGATAGAAAATACAATCATTACGCCAAAAAATAGGGAACCATATACCTACAATACATCAACATATTTAGGTTGGGTTTTGGCAAAGACTGGCGAATCAGCTTGAGATATTTTAAAATATATTGAAAATGTTATCGAACCAGAATTGCAAAAAATTAATTTTTGAGAATATGATGCATATTTATGCGTAACTCCAGATAAATTTGCCTGAGTAAATCAGTTAATGAGAGTAAAATTTATAGAATTATTTGGGAGAAAAATAGCGAGAGATGTTTTCTCTTATGAGCACTTGAAACATGCTATTACCGTTATTCCACATTCTAAAGAATTGCTTATTACATTTGGTGACTGAGAATGTGATCATACTTGAGATGTGTTTAATATTCCTTTACCAAAAGAAACAGGATTAGCTATGATGATGGCAGTAAGTTATTATGTTATTGGGAAAATACAAAAATCTCATCCAAATTATTTTCAAGAAAATATTGCAGATTATATAGAAAGAGCAAATAAATCAGGATTTTCAAAAGGGTTAAATATTATAATTGAATAATAGTTTTAGGTTTTTTTGAGGTAGAAACCATATAATCATTACTGTCTCAAATGAGGCGAAAATCAACCCTTTTCTGATGCACTTATATCAACCGTAATTTTATTGATAGAGATAGAGATAAAGATGGAAAAACACATGTAAACGATATAAGTGTTGTTGTATAAAAAAATCCTCGCGGAAGCGAGGATTTTTTTTATTGTAAAAATTTTTTTATTAAAAATGTTCTTACCGAATTTTCATCAGGATTATAACAATTATATATTCTAAAATATTTAATGGTTCCATGAAATAAATGGTCGATAACTTTAATATTTAATTCTTTTAATGGCAATTTTAAAACAAAGTCTGAATAATCATCTATAGGGATTTTTTTGAAATTTTCATCTGAAAATACAGAAAGAGATTTCGTTGTAGATAATGATTTATTTTGAATATTATATACTTTTTCTTCTCTTTTTAAAAATTCATTATATTTTATATTGTTTCACGTCACTTCTATTCCTGTAGGATAATTTAAATGCTTTTTAATTACTTTGAGTGAATTAAAGCTATGATCAGATAAATTATTATTTCCTTGGGTGAAATAGGGAACAAATATTTTTCATACTTCTGTATTTTTATTCAAAAATTGAAGTTCTATATAATAATTTCCCTCAGCACTAAAGTTATCTGGAATATTTTGTATTGAAAAATCATAAGTATTTCCTGTAATAATATTTCGAGGGTTATCTCAACTATAAATGTTTACAGTTCCTGTTCATGAAGCGCTACACGAAGAATATTCATACTTTTTAGGACTTCAGTTCTCTATAATTGTTCTATTATTTGAAGGATTACACTGAGTTGCTTCATATGCACTAGATTCCAGGCTTAAATCAGAAAAATAGTATCTATAACTATTGGCAGATTTTTCTAGAAAGTCCGTTGATTTCCATCCACTTGGGAAACTATAATCTGTGCTATTATTTGTGCTACTGAGGTTACTAATATTTGGAAAAGAAAATTTAATATTTGTAAAATTCGAAATATCAGATTCTGCAGTAAATTTTATCTCCGCATCAGGTGCATGGGGAATTGTCTGAGAATGAAAAGCTAATATTTCTCATTTTCAACTATTGGCAATATATAAAGTATCATTTTCAAAATCCAGACCAGTTGGTTCAGAAATTCAATCGGTACTATCGAGTAAGACCTGCACATTTCCTCAAGAAAAGGCTAAAATTCTGTTATTTCAAGTGTCACTAATATATGTCGTAGAATTTCAGTGTGCTAATCCTGTAGGATTATTTAAATAAAATGAGCTCGAAGGATCTCAATTTTTTCACTGATTTCAAAAATATCATTTTCCAATAACTATACTATCATCTGATGAGTTTTTTACGGAATGATTGAGTTTGTCTGTGTATAAGTTATTGACTATTTTAGATGTGTTACTATCTGATGCTTGTAGAAAAATGTCTTCTCATATTTCTTCAAAAGGAAGAATGTTTTGAAGATAAACATGATCAGTTTCAGGACTATCGCTATCGCTTGGACAGAAATATCAACTCATAGTTTTCGTTCATAAATAAGAAAAACCGATATTTTGAAAATCTTTTTTTCTTTTAAAGAGAATCCCGGAACCAGTTAATTCTTGAGAAAACTTTTTATCTAATCATGCAAAACTTTCTTGAAAATATTGAAAGCTATCCACAGTAAAACTTTGGTCTTTTAGAACTTTTTGCTGTCAGATGATATTTTGCATTCATCATCAAACGAGGGAAGTAACTCAGACCATGAGCAACATTGAAATAGTTATACCAACAACCATTTCAACTAATGTGAATCAATATTTATTCAACATATTATTTTTGATTAATGAGTATCAGATATTTATCAATAATATATCTGGCATTTACGTTGTTTTGTAAAATACCTTGAATGTCAGCTTCTATTTCATCTAATAAATCTATAAAGACATGGTATTCTCTTGCGTAGAGTATAAGATTTTTTAAAAATAAAATATATTCTTCTTTTTCTGCCTTTAAGTTGAAAAAATATGAAAATATTTCAGTTTTATTTCCATTGAGAAAATTAGTGATCAAATCAAAATAGAAATTATTTCTTTCTGTTGTTTGTGAGCCTCAAAGTGAAATTGTTTGTGTTCTTGATAGAATAGTATCTAAAACTCAACTTTCAGAATGGTTTGTTAAAAAGAAAATATTAAATACTCCAGGTTCTTCTAATAGCTTTAAGCAACTGTTAGATGATTGAATCGTAAGGCGAGATATATTTTCAATAATAAATATTTGAAATTTACATGGAGGCTGAGTATAAGCCATTTGTGTAAATTCTTTGATTTCTGAAATTTTAATTTTTTCACTATTGTCTTCGAGTGTGTAAATATTTGTTTTATGTACTTGGAATTCTTCAGCAAGCTGTTGAGCAATATTATTTACTTCTTGATTTAATAGTTCTGAATTTGTACCGAAAAATAAACAAGGCAAAATACTTTGGTCCTTGTTTATTTTTTCTGAAATCATTTCTATAAAATGTGTTTTATCCATCTGTTGAAATTATATCATATAAATCGTGAATTTCCTTCGCAATTTCAGGATCATATTCTGTGTTTTCAACAATTTCTTTTTGTACTTTTTCAGTTGCAGCATCTGTTATTTTATCAATATTAGATAAAATATCATCTTCTATACTTTTTTCATCATCATCTTTTTTTACTTCTTCTGTATTAGAACTTACTTCTTTTGCAGAAGATTTTTCGTCATTTTCATCACTTTTTTCTTCTTCATCTTCGTCCTCATTTTCTTCATCATCCTCATCTTTATCATCTTCTTGTACTTCTATTTGAGTATCATCTTCTGGTTTTTCATCTTCTTCATTTATTTCAAATAATGAACATGATGATAAAAATGTAATTAAAAATAGAGCAATAATTGATTTTTTCATGGTTTATTTTTTTGGTGATTAAACATTTGTATTTTATAGAAAAATCGTGATAAATCAAAGATTTTCTTTACAAAAAAACTCAACTTTGTACAATGAGTTTTTAAAACATTTTCACATAAATATGCAAATATTAGTACTTGAAGATTTCCCAAACATTGTTGTTGAACATTTAGATTATTTAAAGAAGAAACAACATAGAATTTTTACACTAGATGATTTTCATAAGCCTGAAGAAATAGAGGTTATTATTGTTCGTTCGGCAATTTCTGTTGATAGAAAACTACTTGATCAGTATCCAAAAGTTAAATATGTTTGTCGTGTTTGATCAGGACTTGATCATATTGACTTAAAAGAATGCGAAAAAAGAGACATCGATATAGTCAGTACTCCTGGAGCGAACTCTGATTCAGTTGCGGATATAACTCTTGGCGCTATTTTGGAATTAATGAGAAATTTTTCAAGAAGGGGATATGATTGATTAGAAAATAGATTTACTTATATGTGAACTGAAATTTCATCAAGAACAGTCTGAATTGTATGATTTTGAAATATTTGAAAAAAAGTATATGAAAGACTATTAGGCTTTTGAGTGAAAAAATTTCTTATTTATGATCCATTGGTACCGCAAGACTTTATAGAATCTCATCAAAATTGTGAGTATGTAAAAAATAAAAATGATATTTTTAAGAACTGTAATATTATTTCATTTCATGTACCGTTATTAGATTCAACAAGAAATTTCTTTTGAAAAAAAGAATTTAAATTACTAGCTGAAGATGTCATTA
>CAJXJP010000054.1 GCA_913055215.1 uncultured Candidatus Altimarinota bacterium
ATAATTAATAAATATTTGTATTTACATAATACCGTCTGAAGGTAAGAAATAATTAAGAATAATTAATCCTCTATTCTTAATTATTTCTTACTTTCGTTAGATAATATTAAAGTCCTTCCTTTTCAATTTATCCCTTAACCCTAATATAAAAAAAGAACCGATTTTCGGTTCTTTTTTTATATTTCAATAATTTTTATAATTCCATCTGTTTCAAATGCCGATCAAGAATATTTTTTACTTTGAAAATCTTTTATTTTTATATCATATTTTTTATCAATTTCTCATAATAAATCTTCTCTTGATTCATCAATATTATATTCAATATCATGCGCTAAAACAGGAAGTCCATTGTTTAACATAATAGCTATTCAATCATCTTTACTTACAGAAGATACATAAATATTTTTATTATTTTCATCCTTTCCTATCAACCATAAACGAATATGTTCTCGATATATATTTCCTCCAGAATTATTTTGAAATTGATAATTTTGAACATAATTATTATGATAAAAATCAGAAATTGGAGGTTGTCATTTCTGTAATAAAGAAAAATATTCTTTTAATGATATATTATCAGATGCAAAACTTTTATTTTCTACCCAATTAATATTTGTAAAAACATCTTGGATATTTTGATCTGTGACAAATACCAAATTAATTGGATTATAATACGCTGATATTATTTTATCAGAATAAATAAATTGTGGTGATGTTGTTAAATATTCTTCAATATGACTAATTTTTGAATTTTCTGGATATAATTCAGCTGATTTAGGATATAAATAAAAAAAATAAATTGTTAAAATTCACATAAAAACCGCTATATAAATAAAAAATGTTTTTATTAAAATCCCACTTGCAACTAGGTATTTTTTTGGTGTTCATTTTGGAATAAGTTTAAAGTTTTTCCATAAATACAATCCCATTATTATCGTAAATAACAGTAAAACTCCATTTATCACGATGCTAATTCAAAAATAATCTGCTCATATCGAAAGGATATATCAATAAAACACAAACTGTGAAATTCATAATACGATTCCAAAAAAATTATATATTGCAAAGTGTTTATACTGAACTCAAAACATCGCTGCCAGAGATGGAACTATCCATGAAATTGGACCGAGTAATCGAGAGAGTAAAACTGTTTTTTCTCCATATTTTTTAAAGAATATTTCTCATTTTTTTAAATTCTTTAAATTTAAAAATCTTGCATCTTTTTTAAAGATTTTCTTTCCATATTTATTTCAAAAAAAATAACTCAGATGATCTCATAACATAGCTCATAAAATCAACATAATCATAGATATATATGGATTCAATGTCGATTCTGCGATACCATATCCGGCTGCTAAAAAAAATATTTCTCCATGGATAAAAAAATTACTAATAATCCATGCATCTCAAAAACTTCATAAAAAAAGCAAGGCGTATAAGGCATATATATTATGTGAAATTTCTAATAAAAAATTCATTATTTATAGTGTCAAAAATTATAATCATATTTATTTGTATTAATTAATTCTCCGCGAGTAAATCTGTGGAAATTTGCTCTTAAATATTTAAAATATGTTTTATATAAACCTTCTTGATCTAAACGCCTAAAATCAAAATAAAATTTCTCTTCTAAAACTCAAAATTTAAATCAATTTTCTTTAGAACGTTTTAAAAATTCACAATCTTCGCAAAGGCTAATTCTTTCATCAAATCCTCAGATTTCATCAAATACGTACTTTTTTGCAAACAAACATGCTCACACTCATGTTGGTGAAAAATATTGAGTAATTTTCATCCCCGTATTCATAACAAAAAACCCTAATTTATACAAATACGTTGTTTTTGTTCCGCTCAGCTGAGCTGTTCATGACTCTAGTTCTTTTGTTTCAACTTCTCATAAAAAATTTTCTAAAAATTTTTCAGAAAAAAGTGTGTCTGCATCCAAAAATAAAATATTTTCATACTTTGCTAATTTTCATCATGTATTTCTCCCTTTACTTACTCCCCTTGCTTCCATATTTATAAATAAAAACTCCTCAAATTCATCTTGATATTTTAATGCAACTTCTGCCGTCTTATCATCACTATCTGAATCTACAATAATAATTTCATAATCTTGAAATGATTGTAATTTTAAATTTTGTAATATTCTTCAAATACGTTTTTCTTCATTTAAAGTAATAATAACTATTGATAATTTTTTCATGATTTCTCCTTAATAATTAATAGTATGATTAGCATACATTTTGAAATTAAGAAGTAATTAAGGATTTTAATCCACTAAAAAAACTGCCGTTTCGGCAGTTTTTTTATTTTCTTCAAGTAAAATTGAAATAATATAATATATTACGCATATATAATATTTTAATAATGCTTTTTTATGAAAAAGATTCTGTTACTTTTACTTATTCCTATTTCTCTATTTTGAGTTTATAATATTCCTACTGTGAATATGTTTGTAGAAATGATTACACTTAATGCTATCGAAACAACCGAATTAACAGTTGATAAAAATACACTTACTATGAGTTGAATTATTAATACTCAAACACCAAATCAATTCAAAAATACTTTCAAAGCACATCCAAATATAGATACACTAATCATGAAAAATGTACCCTGATCAATGGATGATGAGGCAAATTTAGAAATTTCATCATGGATTGCAGAAAAAAAATTAACAATCATTTTAGAAAAAGATAGTGAAATCGCATCTGGTGGGACTGATTTCTTTCTTGCTGGAAATAAAAGGATAATTCATGATTGAGCAAAAATCGGAGTTCATTCTCGGTCAACTATTGATACTCAAGCATCTGACTTACCTAAAGATGATGAAACTCATACTCCATATATAGAGTATTATGAAAAATTAGGTTTTACAAAAAAACAATCTGAAGATTTTTATTTTTATACAATCCAAGCAGCTCCAGCTGACGATATTCATTGGATGACAAATAATGAAATCAAAAAATACAATGTCGCGACACAAATTATTCAATAAAAAAACTCCCTAAAAATTGGGAGTTTTTGTTTCATTAAAAATATATTATCTACCCTCTAACATCGCAGAGAATACATTTTCAATGATTTCTTTTTCCTTTTGCTCATCCAGATCATCGAAACCTAGACGAAGAATTTGGAAAAACTGATCAACGGTAAGTTCTTGCTGATCATAAAAATTAAGCTCTTCTTTTGTCTTTTGAGGAATAACAAGTTGTTGCCCTTTAAAGATTACAGTGATATTATCTACTTTGTTTAAAATAGCTTCCATAATATCTCCTTTGACTGTTAAAATGAGTGTAATTATTATACTCTATTTTATTTTTGATTGCAACTATCAAAATATTTCATGAATCAAAAAAAAAGTATAACAAATGTTATACTTTTTTTTAATTATTTTTTTTCTACTAAATACAATATAGCAGGAATATAAATCAAAATCATAAAGACATTTAATATTAATCCACCAATAAATGCAATAGCTAACCCTCCCCAAAGTTCATCTTTTAATGCTAAAGTGATTAATCCAGCAATAGTTGTTGAAGACGTTAGGAAAATTGGAACAAATCTTGATTGAATAGTTTGTAATAATGATTCTTTTAGAGTAAATCATTTTTTCCCAAGATATCCATCAATAAATAATATTGCATTATTTACCCCAACTCAGATTACTCAAAATAAACCTAATTGTGCAGGGAAACTTAATGGTAAACCAAGAAGCATTAATGCAAAAACAACCCCGATGAAAGATAAAAATGTTGATGTAAGAATAATAGTTGAATATTTAAATGAATTAAATTTTACAACTAATATAAAGAACATCAGAATTACCCCTACTCCAAGTGCAGAACCAAGATCTGCTCCTGATGATGTACTGTCTTCAATATTAGAATTAAATCTTAACTCTAATCCTTCAGGAAGTGGGTTATTTTTCATAACTTCTTTAATCTCAGAAACAACCGCACCTAGAGGAACACTCGCTTTTTTGTCAGCTTCAAATGAAAGTTGTAATTTCCCATCAATATGTTGAATGTTTTTCAATTCTGGTTTTAGTGTTCTATTTTTTGTAATACTCGAAATAAAATTATCTCAAATTTTTATATCCTCAACATTTCCATTATATTTTGTATAGAGTTTTAATGGTACTGAATCATCAGATATTTCTGTAAAATTATGAAGTGTCAATCCATTTGGAATATAATCTGAATTTTCAATAGATGCGAATAATTGAAGAACTGACCCAAGTGGAATTTTATCTCTTGTTACCTTATTTGCATCAATAAAATATGAAACTTTCCCATTTGTAAATTCATAATTTGTATAGAAATTATAAATTCCATCAATTGCTTCAATTTCGGGTTTAATTTTATGCAAATATTCAGCAATTTCATCGATATTGTCCCCTGTTACAAAGAATCAAATTTCTTTCCCTCATGAAACTCAACCAATCAACACATTACTAATATCTGTTACAAATGGATATTTTATATTTAAATATTCATCTGTATATTTTTGCAATTCTTCTGAAATTTGAATCGATGATATTTCTCTATCATCTCAATTTTTTAATTTAATATTTAAGTACGCTTGATAATCAGCTGTTGGATTAGAAGCAGAACCAATCGCACTACTTGAATATACATTTCAAATATTTACATATACATATTCTACATATCCTTCATACTTTTCATCAAGATATCATTTTACATCAACTAGGATATCATTCGTAGCTTTTGAATTTTTATCTAATGAATATCCAAGTGGATATTTAATATTTAAGAAGATATTATCTTTATCAGTTTGTGGTAAGAAATCATTTTTTACTACCCCCGAACCAACTAAGAAAAACGAAAACATAAGTGTAAGCCAAAAAACAACTACTGTTAGAAATGCTCTTTTTTTATTTTTAATTAATATTCTTGTAAAATTACTAATTTTTACTCAAACATTTTCTAGTGGTTTTGTTAAAACACCTTCTGCTTTACCAATATTTTCTGGTAAAACTTTACTTAAAATCACTGGTAATAGAAAAATTGAAACAACTAATGACGTCATCAGAGTAAAAGCAATAGTAATACTTAATGGTCCAATAAATGCTCATACCGTCCCTGTTACCATGAATAAAATTGGAAGAAACATAAATACAGTAATCAGTGTCCCTGGAATAATTGACCATTTATACTTATCTAATGCTTGCCCTGTTGCTTCCCAAAAAGTCAACTTATCATTTTGACTAAATTCCCCAACAATCCCTTCTGTTATAACGATGAGATTATCAACCATAATTCACAGAGTGAGAACAAGCGCAAATGAAACAACCGAATTAAACGTATATCCTAAGAAATTTAATAAAATAAATGTCATAAAATATACTAACGGGAATGCAATCGTTACTCATAATGAAATTCTTACTCAAATAAATAAGAATAAAATAATCATAATCGTCAGACCTGTTTGCCGGAAATTATCAACAAATGTTCCGTACATGTCATCAATATCTTTTAATTTTGAATACGTTTCAAACACTTGCATTGATGGATTTTTTGTCAGCCATTTTTCTGTATCCAATTGTACTTGTCCAATAATTTTTTCAATATCGCCTCCTGGAGTTACTTTTACATCGAAAGAAACAGTATTTAAAACTTCATCATTTCCTAAGATAAATGATTTTTGTCTATCTGACTTTTGCTCAAAATAAACATCTGCAATATCTCTTAATTTAATACTTCTTCCTGAAATATTCACAATATCTGTATTTTGAATTTGTTCTACTAATTTATCTTTTTCTGTTTCAAATGTAATAATTTCATAACTATATAAATTTCCTCAAATATCTTTTTTATCAACTGGTTGGTTAATAAACATATTTCAAAGAACGCCATATACTTGTGTAATATTTATCCCAAATTTATTTATTTTATCATAATCGAGATACACACTAATCTTTTCTTCTGGCTTCCCCGTAATAATAATTTCTGAAACTCCTTCGATTCCTTTTAGTTTGTTTTCTAATTCTTCTGCTACGTCGTAGATCTCTTTTGAAGTAGCATTTGCACTCACCCCAAATGAATAAACTGGTACATCATTTGGTGAAATTTGCTTAATAAACGGAGTTAATGTATTTGCTGGGAATTCTGCTCCCACTTCATCAATTACGTCTTTTAGGTCACTTTTTGCTTCAAAAATACCTTTATTATCGTTAAAAGTTGCTATAACTGTAGAAAAATTGAAATTTGAAACTGATTCAATTTTTTTAATTCATGAAATAGATTTTATTTCATCTTCTAATTTATTGGTAATTTGTTTTTCGATTGTTTCTGGACTTCATCCATAACTTACGGTATTAATTACAAACATTGGCAGCTCTACTGATGGGTTTTCTTCTTTTGGAATTGTCAAAAAGCTGGTTGCTCCGATAATAAATCCAAGGAAAATAACTAACCATAATAGAGTGAGTCTGTTTTTTATAAATTTAATTAACATGCTCTTGGTTTTTTATTATTGTTGTAAAGTATCTCAAAAATCAATTCCTGATTTAATAAGAATTTCTCAATTGTTCATTTTTCCGATTTCCACTTTTGTAACTTTTGTTGTATCCCCATTTTTCATATTTACATAGTAGCCATCAAGTTTTGGGAAAATATAGTTAATCGGAATCCAAATTTCTTCACTTGAAACTTGAGTTATAACTTTTACATCAACGTAATCCCCTTCTTTAAACTTTTCAAAATCGATTTTTCCATCATATGTATAATTTTGAGTCATTGCATTTCTTACTGGAGATTCAGAAATGATTGATCCTGTTCCTATTAATTCTCCTTCAAAATAATATTTAAATTCCATTCACATTTTTAGTGCATTTGGAGAATATACTTCTAACTTTAAAGAATTATCATCTGGAACGATTGTACAAACTGGTGTCCCAATAGCTAAATTATTATTTTTGCTGATATTTTTTGTTTTGATTGTTCCTACTGTTCCAGCATAAACAACATCTTCTCTAAATGTAATATTTAATTGATTAATAGCTTGTTCAACTCCTAAAATATTAATATCCATTTCTTTAAGTGTAGAACTTTTTGTATTTTCTAAATCTTTATATTGTTCTTTAATATTTTCAGAATTGTTATTAATTGTTGAAATATTACTCGTGAGAGTTGTTGTTTTTGTATTGAGCTCAGATTGTGAAGATTCTAATTTTTTCACTTCTGAATCAAATTTTAAAACAGTTGTTTTTCTTGTATTAATTAATGTGTCGTAATTATTTTTTGCAGTAATTAACCCATTAGAAATTGCTAAAAATTCTTTATATAATCCATCAATTGTTGCTTGTGTAAGCGCCCCCATTGAACTGATTGAGTTATCAACAACATCCGCTGATTCTTTAAAAACATTTGAAATATTACTTAGTTCTGCAGATAGATTTTCATCACTATATAAAGATAGTTTCCCATCTTGTTTTTCAAAATCTGCAATAAGTTGTTTCACTTGTACTTTTAAAGTATTTCTTTTTGAAGTATTTTTTGCTCCTATATAATCTTCATATTTATCGTTTAGATCTTTATTTTTTTCAGTAATTCCAAATGTTTCATCTAATCTTTTGAGTCCAGATTCGATATTATTATATGCTGTTTTTCTTAAATTCAGTATAGAGTCATCAATATTTGCAATTGAACTTTCTCTATTTTTTTCTAATAAAACTAACGATTCTTCAATTATTTTTAATTGATTTTTTACTCATTGATTATCATTTCAAATCGTTTGATTTACAGTATTTAATTGGTTTTGTAATTCAGATTCTTTTAATTTTAATTGTCTATTTCTACTTTCAAAGTTTGAGATAGTTGTCGCTCTAATTTGTTTTAAATTCGCTAATTGAGATTTTAATGAATTTAATTGAACTACATTATTTTTATAACTCAAAGAATTTGGATCTGGTGTAATTCTTGCGATTACTGTTCCTCTGTTTACTTTTTGCCCAGCTTCACATTGTAAATATGTCACTTTCCCATTGATATTTGATGTTAGAACTTTTAAATTATTATTTAAAACATTTCCATAAACATTAAAATGACTATTCGCTTTTCCTCAAACTACGTAGTCAGTATTTACTACATCGATTTCTTCATTTGCTTGTTCTACAACCACTTCTGGTGTTGTACAACTTGTTAAAATTGCCATTAATAATAGTAATGACGCAACTTTCTTCATATAATTTTTATTAATAAGTATACTTTTTCATACTTATTGTATACTTTTTCATACTTTTCGTCAAATTTTTTACAAAAAAAAGCTGATAATTCTTATTTATCCGCTTCTTGGTTTTTGATACTTTCCTTTATATAGTCAAAAAGGTACTCAATATTATCATTTTTTATAAAGGCTATTCCTTCTTCTCATTTTCAAATAACTACCAAATTATCTTTTGGAGTAATTCATAAACTTGTTCTTATTACCGATGGAATAACAAATTGAAACTTTGATCAAATAGTTATATTTCCTTCAAATTCTATCGTTTTGTGTTCGAGATCACAATTATTATGAATGTCTCATGAAATACTGATTCAAAAAGCAGTATTGTCTACAAGAACTATTTTAAATTCTTCTCATTCTTTTACATTTAAATCCTTTCTGCTTTCCTTTGGAATGATAACTTGTCCCTTTTGTCAGACAGTCGTTACTCCATATATTTTTAAATTTAATGTGTGCATTTGAGAAAAAATTATATTAATCTAATTAATTCAAGTATATATAAATTAAAATATTAAGTCAATAAAAAAGTAAA
>CAJXJP010000055.1 GCA_913055215.1 uncultured Candidatus Altimarinota bacterium
AACTGCTAAAATAGTGATTACCACTATCAGTTCCACGAGTGTAAATGCTTTTTTAGTCATATCAGATTAGTTATAAATAACATAGCAAATATATGTATATTGTGAAATAATAGAAACTAAAGTACTATATATAGATAGACTTATAGATATTTACATTTTTAATAAAATTAATCCTCATATAATTGGCAAGGATAAAAGTAATTTAATTGTAAAATTATCTTCATTAAAGAAAATTTTATATAAAATAATATTAAAAAATATTGTTGAAAGTAAGAATAATCTTGCTTCATATGATTCGAATATTTGATACAGAAAAAAGCTCCCAATCGATCAAATACTAAAAATACAAGAGTCTAATAAATGTATTTTTGATAATTTATTTATAGGATATTTTTTGAATAGGTATTTAAGTAAATAAAGGAAAATAACAAAAATATAGATAAAAATTAATAAATGGAGAAAATATCATCATTGTGACATGTAGTATCAAATCGATAAAATTGAACCGATTCTTGAGAGTATTAAAACCCAAAGAGTTCAGGATAAAAAATTTAACTCTTTAAACTTTGTAAAATAAGATAATGATAAGACTATTAGACCAACTCAAATAGCATCTAAGTATCAAAAAGTTTCTCATAGAACAAATACTCAAATAGGGATATATATAACTGGAACGAAACTTCATAAAAAATTCTGAAAACTAGAATTAGGATGAGATTTCATATATTTTTGATGAAGAAATGTTCAAATGAAATCAGAAATAGAGACAATAAAAAATATTGGTAATAAATTGAAATTAATTTCCGGAGAATTTGGAATAAATAAGAGCAAAAATATTGTAAAAAATAATGCTACTATATAGCGAAACACTACAATTTCATCTCATGAGATATTATTATGAACTAATAATTTTTTATTAGTAATTCATTTTAAAGACAGAAAAAAACTGACTATTAGGCTTGATAAAAATGCCATAAATATTATGTAAAATTAAGTTATAATTTTGAAATTATATTCGCTATAAAATCGTTTTTTTTCTCTAGTTTGTGATTCCCCTCATTTAACAAAATGAATTTTGCATTTAATCTATTTGATAAATCTTGTCCGCTTGAAAAAGGAACAACTTCATCGTCTAAAACACTTATTACAATAGAGCGTTTTGATAACATTGAAATATCTTTATTTTGTAATGTTTCAAAAATTTCAGAAACATTAGGTTTTTCTCATCTCATTGTTGAAAAAGATACTCATGGAACAGTAAGTACTAAATTATTGACTTGAATATTGTTTTCATAAAGATATCTAATAGTCATAATTCATCAAAGTGAATTTGTAAAAATAGTATCATATTTTGAAAAATCAATAGACTTAAACACCTCTTCCCATTCATTATATGTAGGATCAAAAGAACGCGGAAATTGAGGTAAAAACATTTCAATTTTATATCTTGAAAAGTCTCTTTTCATTTTAGTCCGAAATTTACTGTTTACATCAGTTCATCTCCCCTGTATTCACAAAATTTCTTTTTTCATTGCTGATAAATAAGAATAATTGTTTTAATTATATAATTTTCAGTTAAAACACAAAAAAAAGACTCTTCGAGTCTTTTTTTTGTGTTTTACAGATTAGTTAAATTTAATGAAAAATTTTGTTCAATTTCAAATCTTACTTGAAACTTCTATTTCCCAATCATAGATATTTGCAATTTTTTCTACCAGAGAAAGTCATATTCAAAATCATTCTGAAGTTCTTGAAGTATCACATTGATAAAATCTATTAAATATTTTAGAAAGATTTTCTTCAGATATTCAAATTCAATTATCTTCAATACTTAAAGTATTATCTGAGATTTTTATAGTAATTATTCAATTATTATCTGAATATTTTATAGCATTTCAAATAATATTTGAAAGAAAAATATAAAAATAATTATGATTAGCTTCAATTATTTCATCCTCTGCGAGAATAAGATTTATCTTGATATTTTTTTCTGATATTTTGAATTGATAATCTCAAATAATTTCCGTTACTAGCATATTTAAAGAAATATTTTGAGTAGATTTATAAACATCAATATCACTTAATTGGATTAATCAATCAATGATATTATTAAGTCTTGATACTTCGTCAGTTAATTCACTTACAAAATTATCATCATATTTTTTAATATCTTTTAATATTTGTAAATTTCAATGTAAAACTGAAATTGGTGTTTTTAATTCATGTCAAGCATTGTGAACAAACTCTTTCATATCATTTATATTTTTCTCAACAGGAATAAATGTCTTATCAATAAATGCTCTTCAAATATAATAAAGCGCTATTGTTAGGAAAAAAGTCGACAATAAAAACAAAATTAAATCTGTTGTATAATCGGAAGTGGAATAGCGCATTTGTTTCATTAATGCGAATTTAGATCAATTTTCAAATTCAATGACTCTTACGAAAAAATCATTTTTCTTAATAATTTTCTCACTTTGCTTCATTTGAATAACCTCGTTGATAAATGGTTGTTCAATATTATCCTTGATGTCACTAGATATAATCTCTCATGATTTAGAAATATATAAAAAATTTATAAATCATTTACGTTTAATAAAACTTTTATTATTTTTAAAGTTGTTATTCATTTTTGATCAAAACCTAATCAAGTCATCTACTTTAATATTCCCAGATTCAATAGAATTTGAAATAAAATATAATTCTCATCTTTCTATTCTAGCTCAACCAAAATATTTCACAGTAAAATATCAGAATCCAAAAATAGAAACGATAATAAATACAATAAGCGTAAACATTACTGTTAGCTTTCTTTTCATTTTAGAAATATTGTTCATTATTTTATTTCATTAAAAATCAAAAACCTTTTTTTGTTTCTATCAGCTCTGGTCAGAATTTTTTTCTTAAATATCAAATATAAACATCTATAGTTTTTGAACGTATAAATTCTTCATCTGTTTCACCCCAAACAACATTATATATTTCCTCTCTCGACAAGGCCTTGCCTCTGTTTTGAAGAAGATATTTTAATAATTCATATTCTAATGTCGATAATTTAACTATTTCTCAATTTTTTGTTACTTCTATTTTTTGAATATCGATAATTATTTCTCAAATCGATAAAATAGTATTACTTTTATTACTCAGTTTTCTTCTTAGAATTGCATTCATTCTAGCTAGTAGTTGATCATATTCAAACGGTTTCACTAAATAATCATCAGCTCAAGAATTGAGTCAATCAATTATATCATCGTTTGTTCACATTGAAGTCAACATCATAATATAGACATCCTCGCCTCTTTCTCTGATTTTTTTACAAATATTTACGCCATTGATATCCGGTAAATTTATATCAAGCAGGATAATATCATAAAAATTATTTAAAGATTTTAATAATCCATCTGATCAGTTATATGCGACATCAACATGAATATCACGGGCAATCATATACATAACTAGATTTCTTGCCAATCTTTGATTATCTTCGATTATAAGGACTCTCATAACTCAATAATAAGCTTATAAATTTTAAATATTGTACATAAAAAAGCTTTAGATAAAACTAATTTCTATACTTTCTTTTTTCTAATGAATAATAAAGAGTTGGAATAACAAATAATGTCATAAATGATCATGTAGTTAAACCAAAAGCAATAGTAAATCATAACCCTGCCCAAAATGGGTCTTGTAGTGCGATAGGCAGTATTCCAGCAACAGTAGTTATAGTGGTTACAAGAATTGGGTTTAGACGAGAAACTGCTCATTCAATAATTGACAATTTAAACTCCATCCCATTTCAAATATTTTTATTAATTTTGTCTATCATAATAATAGCATCATTTACAACAATTCCCATAAGTGAAATAAATCATACTCAAACAGGCATTGATATAGGATTTCATGTAATATATAATCCAAATATTACTCAAATCAATGACATTAAAACTGAATATAGAATCACAGCAGGTTGTCCGTAAGAGTTAAACTGGTAAACCAGTACCGTAAATATTAAGAAAAAAGCAATAAAAACTCATTTAATAACACTATTGATTAGGTCGGCATTTTCTTCATTTTCTCATCATTTCTTGAAACTTATACCGTCAGGAAAATTATAATTTTCTGCAAATGTAATCAATTTATTTTGAACGAGACTTGTATCAGAAGAATTTTTCAATCAAGCAGATATTCAAACTTGAATATCTCAATCCCCTCTTTTGATTGTTGGAGAAGTCTTTCTAATATTATATTCAACTAAACTTCATGCTTTATATATTTCTCAACCAGAATAAATATTAATATTTTCTATATCTGATGGTGTGAGATTTTCTAAAAATTTATCATAATAAATTTTTATATCATGATCATTGGAATTTCATTTTATTGTTCAGGCAGTTGATCAACGAATAGTCGAAGATATTTGACTAAAGACTTCTTTTTCAGTAAGTCCTAAAAGCGCAATTTCATCTTTTTTAATAGTAAAATCTATTTCTCAAAGTGAACTACTTGTTGTTAGATTTACTTCAGAAACTTCATTAAGAGATTGTAAATATTTCTCAAAATCTTCTGAAATATCAATCATCTCATTATAGTTTATTGCATTTCCAGTTGTTAAAAATATACCTACAGGATCTCACGATCCAGGTCATCTCTGCCCTTTTCTTGATCATATGCTATAACCTTTTTTTGAAAGGTCTAGTTTTAATTTTGAAGTTAATGATTTTTGTAACTCATTATTAGATTTTAATCATAAATTTAGTCTATCGATTGATGGAGTAATATTTAACGATGATGAGATTTTATTATCTGAAATACTTAAAGTATAATTTTTTATCTCTTTTGTTGAAGAAAACAAATTTTCTATATATTCGATTTCTTCACCCATTTGTCCCGGTGTGTATTTATCTGGTCCAGTTACTGTGATTTTTAACTCGTCCCTCATAGCAGAAGGAAATATCTCAAATCCAATATTTGGCAGAAAAACAATAAAAGAAAAAATAAGTAGAACAATAGGAATTAACGATCCAATAATTCTAGTTTTAGTATTTTTTAATATTTTAATAACACCTTTTTTATAAATACTTGAATATCTATCATAAATTCTTTCACGTAATGATTTATTTTCAGAAGTAAGTAATGTTTTTCAAACTCTTTCAGCGAGTAATAATTCTTTTTCTGCTTTTGAACTTACTTTTTCTCTTTCTTCGAAAACTTCATATGTTTTTTTATCCTTACTTAATCATACAAAAATTGCTCCAGCAATGGTCAATGATACAAAAAGTGTCGATACTAAAGTAATAAAGACGACTAACGGTATAAATGAAAGGAATATTCACATAATACCTGGCAGGGTTAATATTGGAATGAATGCTGAAATAGTAGTCAGAGTTCAGATAATAATAGGTGACTTAAATTCCTTTAGTGCAATTAAGGTTGCTGTTTTTGGCTTATATCCTTGTTTTACTTTTTCTGCAGCTCATTCGACAATGATGATAATCGTGTCAATCGCAATTCAAAAAGCCAGTACAAATGCAAAAGTTGTCATTTGGTTTAAAGTTTCTCAAATGAATTCTACAACAATAAATGCTAATAAAAAAGCTAGTGGTAAAATCAAAGTAGCAATAGCAGACTCTCTTAATCATACAAAAAATATAAGGGCAAGAAACACAAGTATAATAGTAATAAAAGCAGATTGATACAATGCGTTAAAATCCTCTGTAATACTTTGTGACTCATCATCTGTATACTCAAAATTTATTCAATTGTAAATTGATTTTTTTAGTTCATTCTCAATTGAATTTTTAGCAACAGGAGCTACATCAAATATATTTTCTCAAGAAAGTTTTGAATAAGTTAATTGAATAAAGTTAAATCAACTTTTATTATATTTTCAATATTTATTAATTTTTTCTTCTCAATAATATAATTCAATATCAGCTAGGTCTTTAATTTTTATATATGAATCTCCGATAAATACATTAATATCATTTATATCATTATATTTTTGTAATTTTCATGATAATTTAAAACTATATTTTTTTCCATCGATATCATAGCTTCAAATGGGGCTATCTAGATGATTATTCTTGATAGCATTTGCTACTGAATCCATTGATAATCATAAATTATCTAACTTGTCTTTCGAAAGAATAACTCTAATATCATAAATTGTATTTGTATCAATAGTGACCTCTTTAATACCATTTTTTCCAGAAGTATTTTGTTTTAAAATTTCTGAGATATCTAATAATTTTTCAAAAGAAAACTCTGTTTCAGGGGCATAAAGAATAACTGAAAACATATCAGTTGAGGTAAAATCCATTTGTTTTACAATTGGATAATCTTTATCAACTCCATTTGGTAAATTGGTAGAATCAACCGCATCTTCGATTTCAGAAATCACAGTATCAATATCATAGTTATCAAGAATTTCTACACGAATTGTAGAAAATCATTCTTTAGAAGTTGAATCAATTGAAGATATTCATTCGATATCTTCAATTGATTCTTCTAATTCTTCTGTGATATCAGAATCTATGTTTTCAGCACTAACTCAGTCATATTTTGTAGAAATTGTAACCATAGGTAAATTTACTTCTGGATCGCTTTCTTTCGGTAATGAACTTAAAGAAAACATTCACATTACAAATATAACAAAAGCTAAAAGATAAGTAACTTTGTACCTAAGAACCCAAAAAGAAAAAAATCCTTTTTCTAATTTATCTAAGTATTTCATTCGTTTTGAGTATTAACTTTTAAAGTGTCTGTTGTAGAATTATAGTTTTTCATATCTGTTACTATAATTTGAATATTTTCATCAAGTTTTGATAAAATTTGAATGTTGTTATTTTCTATTTTTCAAAGTTCAACATTAACTGTTGATAACTTTCAGTCTAATAAAATATTAAGAGATCAAATATTATCTGATTGAATTTCAATTAAATCAACTGGTAGTTTTAATGTACTATTAGATTGTTTGAATTGTATAGTTGTAACTCAACCTATAAGATTAATTGAATCTTTAAGCTCAATAATAGTCTTGAATTCTAAGTTTTTATTTGCTACATTTGATTGAGAATATACAAATCATTTTAGCGTATTATTTCAGTAAATAACATCAACCGTATCTCAAATTTTAATATTTTTCAGTTCTTTCTCTGATAATAAAATTTCAACTTGAGGCTTATGATTTGATACTATAGAAAAGATATTAGATCAATTTGTTACTTCAGTATTTTCATCAAGATTGATCGATGACACTGTTCCATTTATTGGAGATGTAATTGTTAACTTTGAATATTCTTTTTGAGTTTTTGATAAATTATTTTTAGCAGATAGAATACTATTATTTAATGATTTAATCGTTACATCTTTATTTTTCAATGCATTGTCGTAATTAGACTCAGCTTGAGTTACTTTAAGTTCATATGAATGTAATGTATTTTCAATATTAATAATAGCTTTATTATAAGAACTAAGACCAGTTTGAGTTGAGTCTTCGTATTTTTTTTCTAACAATTCTAAATTCTTTTGTGAAAGTAATTCTTTATCTTTATATGTATTCAAAAATGTTTCTATAGACGATTTAGTTGAGGTAAAACTTGATAAATTATTTTGGTTTGAACTTTGAAATCCGTTTACCTTAGATATAAAACTATCAATTTCAGATTCAGAAAGTGATCATACAGAAGGAATTGAATTATTTAAAACTCACTCAATAGTAAATAATACAGAGTTTATATTTTCATATCATTCATAAAATTCATTCATTTTTTCAAAAATATTTTCTTCATTTATAGAGTTGATATTGATTTCTTTAATCTGATTCTCATAAGAAATCAATTCTAAAAGTTTATTATTTGCTGTGATTTTTCAAGCAGAATCATTCGCTCATAAATAATCTTCAAAATCATCATTTTTATCTTTATTTTCATATGTAACACCCAATAATTCATCAGAAAATTTTATAACATCTCATAAAATTAATATGATATTATTATATTCTTTTTTCACTTTTTCAATATATGACTTAGTTTGTTCATTATTTGATTTTAGTAAGTTTTCATAGTCCAGTTTTGCTTTTTCAACCTCTAGATAAGACTGTGAATTGACATCTACAATATCAGAATTTTTATAATTTAATTCCGCATTTAACCTATCTTCTTCAGATGATTTTTTTGCATTTTCAAAAAGAACTTTAGCATCATTAAGTGCAATCTCTGTATCAGATACTTTTTTTTCCAAACTAATGGTTTGAGATTCTTTATTGATTAATTGTTTGTCATAATCAATTCTTGCTTTTTCTAAATCTAAATAATATTTTGAATAAGAATCACTCACTGATCACAAAATTTGCCCTTTTAATACAGAATCTCATTCTTTTACATTAATTTTAGAAAGTCTTCAAGAAATTTGTGACTTTACATCAATACTCTGATTTCATATTATTTTTCAAGATTTTTCCAATAATACATCTTGATTAAAATCAGCAGTTGACTTTATTTCAATATTAAATTCATTTTTGTTAGATCATTTACTTCAAGATCAACTTTTTTTTCATGCGTCTAATCTCTTTTCTACCGTTGCATTTTTTCATTCAGTGTTGTTTTCTGAAGAATTTTCAGTTTCACCGCATGAATACAGAGAAAATAATAAAATCAGTAATAATAATTTTTTCATAAATACTTAATAATATATAAATTTATGAATTCATTATAATTATTCTG
>CAJXJP010000056.1 GCA_913055215.1 uncultured Candidatus Altimarinota bacterium
AAAAATATGAAACTTTTCATACATTTAGGAACAAATTTAGAATATTTTGATTTATTAAATGAGTGACATCTTCTTTCTCAATGAAAGGCTGATAGGGATGTTGCTGGTTTTTTTATGCAAAATTATCCATGAGAGTTAGCTACTACGATTTCTCCACAATATGAAGTTAATTTTATGGCAATTCGTGAAATGAAACGTGGTTTATGAAAAGATGTGTTTAATAAAATAGATGGGATTTATTATGGTTCAGATAATTGTGAATATCTTGCTGCATATGAGCATGAAATTAAAAAAGCTATAGAAAAATTTCAACAGTTTAATAAAAATTATCCACCTCATACTCTTAGAACATTTACGTTTGTTACGCCATATGTGGGTGATAGAATGTTAGTTGAATTAGAAAAATCACTTTCATACTTAAATGAACTGAAAATAAAAAATCCAATTGAAGTAGTGGTGAATGATTTTTGAGTATTAAGATTATTACATACGAAGTATACAAATTTAAAACCTGTTTTTTGAAGAGTAATTCATAAGATTTTAAAAACTCCTTTAATTGATACATTTGGTTATGAGGCACATCCTGCTGGAGAAAAAATAAAAAATAAATCTGAACAGGAAAAATTAGCACTGAGAGATGAAATTGTAAAATGGCAAATGAAGTTTTATAATTCATCAGAAGTAAGTTTAGAAGTTTTTAGAAACTTTTTATGAAAATATAATGTTGAAAGAGTTGCATTAGACTTTATGGAAAAAAGAGAAGAATTGTTTGATAATTCTCGTTTTTGAAATATTTGAATCGATATGTATTACCCATGGGCATTAATTTTTACTGGAAGACTTTGTGATACTTCTGCAATTGAAAATCCTAGTAGATGAATGTATGCAACGGATGATATTTGTCCAAGAACCTGTAATCGTTATGATGTTCACTATAAAGTTAAAACAACTGGATACAATATGATTCAAAGATGAAATGCTGGATATAGAAGTGAGTTAAATCTTGATTTTCTTTCAGAAGATTTTAAGCAAAATTCTAATAATAGAATAGTTTTCGCTCCATTTATTTCGGTATAACATAAAAAAATAAAATAGTTTGACTATTTTATTTTTTTTTATATATTTTTTTAGTCAATTGGCTAAAAAAGGGGAAAAATGATGGAAAATAAAATTGATGAACCAGAAGAACAAAAAACTTATCTAGAGATTGCGACTGAAATATTTTCGCATTTCTTGCCTGAACAGGTTGAACTAGATGGAGTAGCAATTCTAGGCTCAGATTAATATTTTTTGATTTTAAAGCGTTATCTTATAGATAACGCTTTTTGTATACCTAAAACAAATTAGGTTGCATAATATTTAAAAATTTATATAGTTCATATACTTTTTAGTTATGTGATAAAAAAAAGGGGAAAAATATGTCACTATCTACTGGAAGAGGTTGTCAACTAACGAAGTTACTTTTACTTGATTCAGTATCTGTATTAGAACATAATATTTTGGGAAGCTTAGTTAATAAAGATGATCTTTCTGAAATATTAGTTCAGCAAATTGAACTAATCGGTTGTGATTGGCCAACTTTTGAATCTACTGGCAGTAACTTGAATATATATTTTGGTTGCTGTTGTCAAAAGGGCTCAGTCATTAAATTGTCTGCAAAATTGGTAGATGAAAAATCGATAAAAGAACTTGAAAAGGATATTCTTGCTATACAAGAAGGAGCACATGAAAATGTTGCTTGATATCCTAATAAAAAAATCCTGCTTTTGCAGGATTTTTATTTTGTTTATTTTTTTGCGTCTTTTTCATCAATCAAAAGATCAAACTTTTTAAGTGAATCAAGACCTCAATTATTTGGAATAACAAGTTGAGTATTTTTAATTAAAGCTTCTTTATTGTTAATTAAAACATCTAAAAGTGTTTTATTGTATTGGTTTAAGTATGCATATTCATTTAAAAACTGATTTATGTATACTATATATGTTTTCGCAAAAAAGTATTCTTTTTGTAAGTTTGCATATAATTCAGCATTTACTAAACTGGCTTTTGCATTGTTTGCTTTAAAATCACTAGCGATTTTCTTTTTATGTTCAGTTATTTTCTTTTGTGTTTCTTCCATAGATGTAATGAAAACATTTTTTTGATTTTCTAATACTTGTCTATTTCTTACAGCAATTTCAAATCTATAACCAAGTTGGTCAATATAAACTTCTAAAACAGAAGCTTTATCATATGAAGCATCAAGTAAATTCTTAACATCTGTACGAAGAACATTTTTATATTCTTCTATCGCTTGCATATTTTTTCAAACTAACTCTTGTTCTGCAACATCCTTATTTCTCAAAATTTGATCAATAGATAAGACTTCTTTATAAATAGTAACTGGAAGTTCTGTGTATTGTTTATGTTGAGTTCAGATATTTGTACTGATGGCTACACCAATATTTCAGAGATTTCCATTATTAAGTTTTTTAAATTTTGCTTGATTACTCATTTCTTGTTCAAAATTCGCTGTTTTTGTCGCTCAAAAATATGAACTTACATCAGTAAATGTAGTCAGTAATTGGAATATACAGACAAAAAATGCAGAGAGAGCAAAAATTTTAATGAAAAAACTTTTTAAATGTTTCGACATATTTCAATATTTAATATAATTATTCTTAATTATTCTATCATAAAAATTCCAATGAGAAAAATATTTAGCTGATTTTTTTTGTTTTTTTGTTTATTTTGAACAACCTTAGCGCAATCAGATATAAAAATAATATCAAGAGAAGAGTGGTGAGCAAATGAGTCTTACCGTTTTTTAGAT
Organism: uncultured Candidatus Altimarinota bacterium; assembly: GCA_913055215.1. Classification (GTDB taxonomy): domain Bacteria; phylum Patescibacteriota; class Gracilibacteria; order BD1-5; family UBA6164; genus CAJXJP01. The sequence continues at coordinate 2,813 of CAJXJP010000056.1, forward strand.
TCTAAAGAGTGGGAAGAGATTTTAGAAAAGAGAAAAATTGAAGCAGAAAAAGAGCAAAATTTAACTGAAGCACAATTAGAAAAACAAAAAGAAAGAATTGAAAATAGAACAAAGATTCTAAAAAAATTAAATACTGAGTTTTCAAAATATAGAAAAACTGAAGAGCCAATTATTCAAGAGGATTGAAAAAAACTAGCTCGGCCAATAGAATTAAATAAAAATATTACAGGAATTGTCGTTCATCATACTGCAAGTGATTATGAAGATAGTTATGATGGAATTCGTAGAATTTATAAATACCATGCTTTAGGTAGGGAGTGGTGAGATATTTGATATAATTATATTATTTGAAAAGATTGAGAAATTTTTGAAGGAAGAGCATGAGGAGAAAAATCTGTAGCAGCACATGATGTTTGGAATAATAAATGAAATATAGGAATCTCTCTCATTTGAAATTTTTCTACTGAACATGCGTCAGAAGTACAAATTCAATCTTTAAAGAAATTAACTAAATATTTAGTAAAAAAATATAATATTAATCTCAATGAAAAAAAATATTTTCATAAAGCCTGTATAGACATAAATTGTGAACATCCGTTAGAATCATTTAAAGAATATCCAATAATTGGACACAGAGACGCCTGACATACGTCATGTCCAGGAGAGGAACTATATCATCAACTTCAAACTTTAAAATCAGAGTTACGTAAAGAATTGTGATTCATAAAATATTCACAAAAATCTTTAGAAGAAAAATTTAAAAAACAATCACATAAATCACTTTTTAAATTACTATTAAAATTGGAAAAATCTGCAGAAAAAAAATCAAATGCAACGGTAGATGATATAATTTTTCAATTAAAAAATTACTTATTACAATCAACAAAAGCAGATAAATTACATGAAAATATAAAAGATTTTTCAGAAGAAAAAATTAAAGTTAAATTATCATATCCACATAAAAACTTTGTTGAAATAAAAGCAGGGAAGCAAATATTTCAAATAAACAGACAAGGAAAATGATTTTCTATAAATGGTGGACCATATCAAAAAGCAGTTAATATTTTTTGAAAAAATCATGAATATTTAGAAATATCTTCATGGTCAAGAGTTCCAAGTTGGGATTCTCAAAAAAAATATAATGATAATAAATTTAGATGAAATATTATTATTTATGTTAAAAACAATGAGCTTGTAATTGTAAATGAACTAAAAATAAACGAGTATTTAAAATGATTATGAGAAGTCAGCAATAGTGCTGATACAGAAAAAGCGAGGACTATTATTATAGCAGCACGTTCATATGCGTATTGGTATATGACACAAGATAAAAAATTTAAAAGAGAATGGTATCATGCTTCTGACGACCCAGATGTTTTTCAAAAATACCTTGGTTACGGTTTAGAAGAGCGTAGTCCAAATATTAATAAGGTAGTTGATGAAACAAAAAATTTAGTTATTCTTTTTGATAATAAATTAATTAAGCCTTGGTACTCATCAAGAACAAACTGAAAAACAAGAAGTTTTAGAAGTTATTGTTTATCAAATAAAAATAATTTATCTACTTGTAGACAATTAGAAAAATCATATCCATATTTACAATCAGTTGATGATCCAGCTTCAAAATGAAAATCGAGACTTTGACACGGTGTTTGAATTTCTGGAAGAGGGGCAGAGCACTTTGCTGAACATGGTTGGAGTGCTGAAATGATTATAAAATATTATTTAGAGTGAACCAATATTGGTTACTTAGAAAAAAACTTTCCTAATTAGGAAAGTTTTTTTTGAATTTTTAAATAATTTCTGTAAAATTAGCGGAATTGTCTCAGACTAATCTTAATATAAAAATATGACTAATAATAAACTTTTTGATCTTCATTCAAAATATAATCCTGCCGGTGACCAAGGCGAAGCAATTGCTGAAATTTGTAACAATCTTGATGAAGGTGAAAACTTTCAAACTCTTTGGTGAGTTACAGGTTCAGGGAAAACTTTTACTATGGCAAATATTATAAAAGAATCAAATAAACCAACATTAATAATTGCTCATAATAAAACTTTAGCAGCACAATTGGCGAATGAATTTAAAGAATTTTTTCCAAATAATGCGGTGCACTATTTTGTGAGTTACTATGATTATTATCAACCCGAAGCATACGTTGCAAAAACAGATACGTATATCGAAAAAGAAGCGACTATTAACGAGGAAATTGATAGACTTCGTCATGCTGCAACTCAGGATTTATTAACGAGAAAAGATGTAATTATAGTTGCATCGGTTTCGTGTATTTACGGTTTGGGGGATATCGCATCCTATACTGAGCAAGTATTTAATATTTCTGCTTGAAAAGAATATAAAATTGAAGAACTTTTAAAACAATTAGTAGCGGTTCAATATACTCGTGCATGAGCTGACTTTAAGCCAGGGAACTTCCAAGTTATGTGAGATTTATTAGAAATTTATCCAGCGAGTAGTGAAACGGTATATTCTATTGAATTCTGGTGAGATGAAGTTTCTCAAATTACAAATAGAAATTACTTAACTGGAGAAATTTATGAATTTTTAACAGATGTAACTATTTTTCCGGCAAAACATACCGTAACAACAAAAGATAAAATAGAATCAATTATTCCAAATATTAAGAAAGAATTAGATGAAAGATTAGCTTTCTTTAAAGAACAATGAGATGTCCTAAAATTTGAAAGACTGAAAACAAAAGTGGAATACGACATGGAAATGATGCAAGAAGTTTGATATGTAAATGGTATTGAAAATTATTCACGTTTTCTAGATGGGCGTCCTGATTGAGCATCTCCAGCGACACTTATGGATTATTTTTGAGATGATTTTCTATGTATGGTTGATGAGTCTCATATGACATTTTCTCAAATTTGAGGAATGTACGCAGGGGATAGAGCCAGAAAAGTAAATCTTGTAGAAAATGGTTTCCGTTTGCCTAGTGCTATGGATAATAGACCATTAAAATTTGATGAATTTGAATGAAAATTAAAACAAGTAGTAGCGGTTTCAGCAACACCAAGTCGTTATGAAATTGTAAAAAGTTGTGTTCCAAAAGGTGGTTCTATGCCTGATAAAGATAAAGAAGGAAAACGGTTATTAAATTCTGGTGCTGAAGATTTTTTCAATTTTGATGCAACAAAATGAGAAAAATGGCACGCTTCAAAAGAAAAACGTATTATCCCACAGCTTATACGTCCAACCTGACTTTTAGACCCAGAAATCGAACTTCATCAAATGGATTTCATGGTAGATGATATTATGAAAAATATTTCTGAAGTAGTAGATCTTTGAGAAAGAATGTTGATTACGACGGTTACAAAAAAATCAAGTGAAGAACTTTCAGAATACTTAACTGAAAATGGAGTGAAAGTAAAATACCTTCATAGTGAGGTTGAAACATTAGAAAGGCTTGAAGTATTACGTGATTTGAGAACTTGAAAAATAGATGTTATTGTTTGAGTTAATTTATTAAGAGAGTGACTTGACCTTCCAGAGGTAAGTAGAATTGCAATATTAGACTCAGATAAACAATGATTTTTACGTAGTGAATCAGCACTTATTCAAATTATTTGAAGAGCGGCCAGAAATGCAAAAGGAAAAGTTTTCATGTATGTAGAAAAATTAAAAAACTTTTCATATGATACTGAAAATTGAGCAGTCTTAAAATGACCAAAGTGAGATAGAGTTTTAAAAGAAGAAGAAGAATGAATTTTTAGAGTAGATAAAGCAAAAATGTGTAATACTGAATGATTAGTTATTTCTGAAGCTATGAAAAAAGCAATTGGACTAACGTATTATAGAAGAAAACTACAACATGCTCATAATGAAGCACAATGAGTTACACCAAAAACTGTGTACTCAGCGATTAAAGATATGTGAATAAAAACAAAAAATAAAGACTATGCAATTTTAGATAAAAAATCAGTAGAGAAAGAAATTTCTAAACTTGAACTTGAACTAGATATTGCTGCAGCTAATATGGAATATGAAAAAGCAGCAGAAATTAGAGACGAATTATTGGAACTAAAATCTTGAAAAAGAAAATTAAAATAATTTATATTACATCGTTATTTTCCTCCCCCTAATGAATAAACGTTGATTTACGCTCGTTGAATTAATTGTTGTTATTACTATAATAGCAATTTTATCAACGGTATCATTCATATCATTCAGTTGATATATGGCAACATCTCGTGATGCTGTGAGACTTACAAATTTATGACTCATTCATAAAGCTATTAGTGTGTTGCAACTAAATGTTATGAGGCTTCCTCAAACGGATAGCTTTGTAACTAATATTTCTGTAAGTTGATCACTTGCGATGACTCAAGGGTATGCTACAAATACTTTTGTTTCAACATATTTATGAATTCATTGAGATATGTCTGATGACTATATTTCGGAGTATCCTTTATATGTTTTATCAAGGGATAAAAAAGATTATCAAGTTGCAACATTTTTAGAATGAAATTCTTCTGTGTATTCTGCCAGTCAAACCTATGCAAATGACACATATAATTTTATTTCTAGGTGAAAAAATTTATGAGTATTATTGGATGAAAAAAATAGCCCGGTGAACAATTCTAAAGATTCTGATATTGATATACTGAATGCTAGTGATTCATATAAATTTTTCATGAAAACAAATGATGTTTCTGATGGAAATATAGAAAATTTGTATAAAATGAACCCTCGTTATGATTGTGAAAGATTATTTGAGACGGGAACAAGAGAAAGTTGAGTCTATACGGTCAATCCTAGATGAGTTGATTTTAAGGTTTATTGTCATACGGGTTACCCAGAAAAAACTTTTTATGATGAAGTAGAAGATGGAGATTTTGAAGATAGTGCATCATCAGTTTGGCCAAGTGGTAAAACACCAGAGGCTGCTTTTGAATGAAATACATGACTAAAAATTCATAAATACAAATCTTTCCAACATAATAATTTTACTTATGTTGATCCTAATACCACCTACGAATTAAGTGGAATGTTTAAGTCGTCATGAATAGAACAAAGTAGGCTCTATTTTGGTTTTGCTGAGTACGATAAAGATTTTAAACGTATCGCATCATACCATGTTTGAGTAGTTCCTTGAACTGAGACAGAATTAACTGAGCCTGTAAAAAAATGAGACAAAACTATTACATTTAAAGATATAAATGGATCTATGTGTTCTAAATGGAAAAATCGGCATTCATTTGATTTGTATGCAGTAGTTGCTTTTGATGTAGATGATTCATGAGCATATAACGATCTTCCAAACAGGAATGTAAATCCTTATAACGGAACAACTCATCCATGATCATCTTATTGAAAAAGTATGAGAACGATGACGGATAATTGAGATACTTGTACTGTTACATTTTCTTGAACTATGGTTCATAATTATCCAGCTGGAACTAAAATCAGAATGCAACAAGCATGATGAAACTATAACTATATCGCTGCAGCTGGAAAAATAGTCCCAAATACCTGGACAAAATACTCTTGAACTGTAAAGGGGATGTCTGTTCAATGATTAAGTAATAGTAAATTTAGAAGAGGAACGCAATTTATTAAACCGTTATTTTTAGCAAATCATCCATATTCATCACGTTGAGCAAACGCATATAAAAATAAATTTATGATTCTGGATATTGATAATGTTACGTTGACAGCAAAATAAAAAAATAAGAAAACCGTAGGTTTTCTTATTTTTTTTCGAATAAAAATTGTCATCTATA
>CAJXJP010000057.1 GCA_913055215.1 uncultured Candidatus Altimarinota bacterium
CTCTATATAATCTAATATATATTAATTTATAATTTATTAAAAATGACAGTAGTTATTAATAAAGATAATTTTGAAGAAGTTTCAAAAAGTGGTGTAGTTTTAATTGATTTTTGGGCTGAATGGTGTGGACCTTGTCAACAAATGCTTCCAATTCTAGATCAATTTTCTGAACAAATGGGAGATAAAATGACTGTTGGGAAAGTAAACGTTGATGAAAATCCAGAATTAGCTGGACAATTCAGAGTAATGTCTATTCCTACAATTGTTGTATTAAAAGATGGGGAAATGGTTGACCAAATGGTTGGTGTTCAAACAGCTGAAAAATTATCAGAAGCATGTTCTAAACACTTATAGTATTCAATAAAAAAGAACGATTTTTAAAAATCGTTCTTTTTTTGATTTATATAATTCCTCTCACGGCTGAAATGTTGAAACTATAGTTCATTTTTAGGCTTCAGATAATTCAAATATATCCTACTTTTCCATCGATAACAACTGGCTTTAAGATTAATGTATAATCTTTCAGAAAAGGTAAAATATTTTCCTCTCAGATGAAAATACTCATATCTCAATTTTTCGGAAGTTCATCTAGAAATTTTTGAAAATGAAATCTATCTTCTAGTATTTTTATGATTGAAAAAATAGAGTCTCAAAGTCTTTTGTGATTTTCTTCTAAAAATCTTGCTACTCCGGCATATTCTAAAATATGTTTGTCTGGAAGTGAGAAAAAAGCGATTTCTTCAGTATTTTTTGCTAACTCAAAAGTAATTTTATGAACAAAGTCTCATAATTTTACAACTTCTTCTTGAAATTTATTATTGTTTTCTTGTCTCAAAAAATAATCGGGAGAACTTTGCATAAGATAATTTACAAAAGCTCTTAATCCCTTTGCTGTAGGTAATCTTCCGGCTGAATTATACGGTTGATAGAGAAGTTCTAAGGCTTCTAATTTTGCCATATCGTTTCTTACTGTTGCTGAACTTACTCATAAATCATACTTTTGTAAAAGTCATTTACTTCACATAACTTCACCAGTTTGAATAAATTCATCTACAATTATTTTTAGAATTTCAATATTTCTTCATGTTAATTGACTCATAATTGAAAATTATTGAATAATTGATAAAAGTTCTTTTGCGCTATTTTTTACTGAAAATTGTGTCTTAATTTCTGAATAGTCTTTTGTTTTTTCTTTAAGATCAATGAATTTTTTTAATTCGTGAACCATATTATTTGCAGAAATTGGAGAAAAATAATGAATATTATTTCCAAATATTTTTTCAATATTTTCTAATTTGCTGGCAATTATTGCAGTGTTTGAAAATACAGGTTCAGATAATTTAAAAGGAAATGGTTCGTATAAACTAGGGAAAATTACTCCAGTTGAATTTTTATATAATAGAGTTTTTTCTGAATTTTTTATTGATCCTAAAAAGTTAATTCTATCTTGTAATTCATATTTTATAATCAAATTTCTTAATGAAAGATCTTTTGCAATTGAATCACCTAACAGAATAAGAGTAAGTGGGTAATTTTCTTTTTTTAATCTGTAAAAAACTTGTAATAATCTATCCAAGTTTTTTTCAATCCCATTTCATCCAGAATAGACTAAATAATTTCCTTGTAAGTTATATTTACTAGAAATATCTATTTTTAATTGTTCTGGATCTAATTGTTTAGAATTTTCTAAAAATGCACCAGGAATCATTTCAATTTTATTTTCTAGAATATTGAGACGTTCGATTAACTCATCACTTGTGTTCTCATCGAAACAAATAAGTTTTTTAGAGTTTTTCAGATTTTTTTCTAGTAATAATAAAAATTTATATTTCGTGAAATAGTTTGAAAAATCTTGATAATAAACATCTTTTAATCCAGCAACTATTGTATAATAATCATCTTTATATAAAATTGGTTTATGTTGATCAAAAAAGAGCATTAAATCATTATTGTCATCTTTTAGTATTTTTAAATATTTTGTTTGTTCTTGAATAGAACCAATTTCGATATTTACTACTTTTATTTCAATATTTTTTCATGGAAAACGTAGCTTTTCATCATTTGCATAGACTATAAAAGAAGTGTTTTCTCTCTGTTGTATAAAATAGTCAATTACAAATTTTATATATTGAGAATAAAGAGTATTTTTTAGAAAACGAAGATCAATTCAAATTTTCATAAGATTATAAGAAATTAGAGCTAAAACTTTTCTTTATTATATGAGAAAATATTAATTTTTAAAGAAAATTTCTATGAATTTTAAAGATTGTATAAAAATTGATAACAATTTATGAAAAATTTCCCTCAAAATAGTGCCAAATTCATCAAAAAATGATTTTGTTGGAATGATGGCAGATGGAAATTTTAAATTAAAAATCCAAGCTGTTCCTGAAAAAAACAAAGCAAATAAAGCGATTATTAAGCTAATATCAAAAAAATTAGGAATTTCACAAAGTAAAATTCAAATCATTTCTGGGGAAACTCAAGCAAAAAAACTGGTTTCTATTGATTTTAACGACTAATTTTATATAATAATAGTTAGGTAATTGTTAAAAATCTCATCATGAAAATTGCTTTTATCATACTCTATGCTTTTGCCTTAGTACTCTACTTTCTTTTTGTAATAAAAAGATTGAAAATGCTAAATGAAAAACATGGAAAATACCTTGGGTCACAAGGGATGATGATAACTTATACTCGTTTAGTACAAGTTATTTGATTTTTATTGGCAGGATTATTTATTTTAGGGTCTATTTGAATTATTTGGTTTTTATAAACTAACGATCTATTCTTATGGAAGCACATTACACACAACATAAATGATATACCTATGTTCGTAGGCATTTCATTATTATACTTGCTAAATTAATAAAATTTTTATTTACATTTTTATTAAGTATTTTTTTGATTTGGATTTTGCACTATTTTTCAGAATCATTTCAAGAATTTGTTTTTGCTAAATATGCATTATTTTTAAGTGCATTTTTTGTATTAAATTATGCATTTATAAATCTTATTTTAGCATTAATTGTATATTCTTACGATTTGGTGATTATTTTCAAAGATCAAATTGTTAACATAAAATGTTCATTATTATTTCGTGATGATATTGAGGTAATTGATGCCTATCGTGTCATGAAAGTTGATGGATATTCTCGTGGGTTTTTTGCAAATGTTCTGGGGTATGGGAATATTATAATTGAACAACAAAAAGATGATGTGAGGGTTTTTCATTTTATTCCACATCCACACAAGATTTTAATGATTATTAAGACACAAAGAGAATCAGTTTTAGAAGAAAGAAGAAAGAAATATTTTGTTTCTGAATGAGAAAATAATTTAGATATTTAAAAAAGCGTCGGAATCGACGCTTTTCTTTTTTGATTTTTTTAAAAAAACTTATAAAATTTGTGAAAATTTAAAATAAAAAATTATGACAAAAAAAGTATTAGTTTGATTATCAGGAGGGGTTGATTCAGCGGTAACAGCATATTTATTAAAACAACAATGATATGAAGTGACTGCATGATTTATGATTAATTATTTAGCAGATGAAGGAGAATTTTGCCCGACTTTGTGAGATTTAGAAGAAGCAAAAAAAGTAGCGGAATATTTGGATATCCCATTTTTTACTTTTGACTTTAGAGATGAATATGAAGCAAAAGTTCTAAATTATATGTACGAATGATATCAAAAATGAGTGACTCCAAATCCAGATATTATGTGTAACTCTGAAGTGAAATTTAAAGTATTTTTAGATGAAGCGCTAGAAGCAGGATTTGATATGGTAGCTACAGGGCATTATGCTAGAATTGAAACAGACGAATCGGGGATTTCAAGATTATTAAAAGGGGTTGATGAAAATAAAGATCAATCGTATTTTTTAGCCGGATTATCACAATTTCAGTTATCTAAGGCATTGTTTCCAATTGGTCATTTAGAAAAACCAAAAGTAAGAGAAATCGCTGGTGAAGCAGGGCTACCAAATGCAGAAAGAAAAGATTCTCAATGAATTTGTTTTGTCTGAAAAGTAAATATGTCGGATTTTTTAGAGAAAAAAATAAATCCAAAACCAGGAAAGGTATTAGATACTCAAGGAAATATCCTTTGAGATCATAAATGAGTGTTTTATTATACTATTGGTCAAAGAAAAGGTCTTGATATTTGAGGGCAATCAGAACCAATATTTGTTGTAAGAAAAAATATTGAAAAAAATGAAATCATTGTTGGAACATCTTCAGATTTGGCATTATATAACGATATGTTATTTGTAGAAGAATGGAATAATCTTTCATGAGAAACATTTGAATTTCCATTAAAAGCACATACAAAAATTCGTTACAGGCAAGCAGATCAGGAATGTGAAATATTTAAAGTAGAATGATGATATGAAGTAAAATTTACAAATGACCAAAGAGCAATTGCTGCAGGTCAAATTTGTGCAATTTACTTAAATAATACATTAATTCTTAGTTGAATCATACTATAATTAACAAAGCACAAAAAAAGTATTTGTGCTTTTTTGTTTTTTTTATATAGTATAACCGCTTTAATATACAGGGAGAAAAGGAGAGATGTATGTTAGATGGAGGCAGTTCAGGAGATAAAGTAAGTTCGGAAAACAAAACAAGTTTTGACTTTACAACAACTTTTGATGACGAATATAGAGAAGTTTTATCAACAAATATCTCTGTTTCTAGAAAAAGCTTGTTTAATTTGATGACAGATCCTCGTTTGGGTTTTGTTGACTTAGTGCCAAATAACAACAAACCGTTGTACCCTCAAACAAAGGATTGGCACAGATTATTAGAAATAATAGATAATGCGACGAAAGTTGTATCAGAAAAAAAGGATGAATTATATATAATGAAGCTGGACTCAGATAAGGGGTCAATAGAGATTGCCTTTGAAAAGGGTTTATCAGCCGAGTGCATTATAAATAAATTAAATTAGAACAAAGTGGCTGTAAAGCCACTTTTCTTTTTCATTTCAACAAAAAATTTGACAGAGCAAAAAATAATTTTATAATTCGCTCGTTATTTAAAAATAATTTAAAAAATATGTTTGGAACAAATATTTCAGTAATCAGAAGAAGAAGACTTTTTACCAATTAGAGTGAAGAGAATTTTTTGTTATCCAAATTTAAAACAAAACTTACTAGACTTTTTCACTCATTGAAAAGGTCTTTTTTATTACTTTTAAAATTAAAATTATGAAATCAATTAATACATTATGAGACATTTTAGGAGAAAATGCCGTAGTATTTCCAAAATACCCAGAATTAGCAGATGGAAACAAACATTTTGAATACGATGCAGATCCAAGTATTCCAGATCACATTATTCAAGCGGAAATGCAACGTTCTTTTGCTTTATCAAAAGATGTACAATTTCTTATGGAAAAAGGTTCAATGGATCCTAATTTAGAATCATATTATAACGATATTTTTTCATGAAATTTTAAAAAAGAAAATCTATTAGAATATAGTAAAGGGGAATTTATTCATGTTATTAATGAATATGTAAAAAATAAAACATTATCAGTTTTACATCCATATGATGCAATTGAATCAGAAAAATACCAATCAGACCCAGAATTAGTTTCTTGGTTAAATGACAAACATAATTTGGAAGAAATTTCAGCGTATGCACCAAAAACATATTCAGATTCTTTAAAATATAGCGATATTGAAAATATTTCTTTATTTCCATCAGTTTTAAAATCAGGAGTTTCTTCTTCTGGAGATGGTGTTGAAGTTTTGTTTAACAAATGAGATTTACAATCAGCATTAGAAAAATTTTGAAATTATGAATCAATAAAAAATGGAACTGAGCCACTATTATTACAAGAATATGTTGAAGCAGTAGAAAACGTATCTGTTCAAATGTCTGTAAATTCTGATGGAACTATTAGTTATATTTGAATTACTGACCAAATTACAGAATGAGACCATGGAGAGTATTATTTAGGAAATGTTATTGATAATACAGGTGCTGTTGATCAAAAAATGATTGAAATTGGAACTGAAATTGCAGAGTTTGCAAAAGCCAAAGGATATATTTGAACTATGGGAATAGATGTATTAAAAGACTCAGCAGGGAACTATTTTGTAATCGATGGAAATTTCCGTTTAACTGGTTGTACAACACCAACATTATTAAAAAATTCTCAATTTTCACATTTTGATAAAATATATGCAACTTCATATGGAGCTGAAAATGCAAGTGTGTTTGATGTTTTAAAAAGTGTTCATTCAGATGCGGCGACAATTTTATCAAGCGTTACTTCTCAAGCAGGAGATATTACTAAAGGACATATTGTTATTGGAGGAGAATCAGTAGATCATATCAAAGAAAAAATGCAACAAATCAATGCTACGACAGCACTTAATATTGGACTAAACGACTAATTATGAATATTATAGAAAATTATAAAAATATCCCATTTACCTATGTAATTGATTCTTGAAAACCAGGAAAAAATATTATTTTAATAGGAGCAACTCATGGAAATGAACCATCAGGATATTTATCAAATCTTCAATTATTAGAAGATTTTCAAAATAAGTCATTAACATTAAACGAAGGGAAACTTATCATAGTTACAAAGGCAAATTATAAAGCTTTTGAAAAAAATGAAAGATGTATAGATATTGATCTTAATCGTGTGATTTCAAAAGATTTTATCGGCAAAAAATGATTTGAATATGAAAGGGCGAAAGAAATTATGACTTTACTCGACGAGTCAGATTATTTACTTGATTTACATTCAACTTCTGGGAAATCAGAACCATTTTTATTTAGTGAAGAATATTGTTTAGATATTGCTAAAAACTTAGGAGTTTCAGATATTGTTGTTGGATGGGCCGATATTTGAGAAAAATCAATTCTGACTGATAATGAGGGTTATATGCATGCAAACGGTAAGACTGCTTTCACTTTAGAAGCGGGGTCTCATGACAATAAAGCGTGAAAAGAAGTGTGTTATAAAGCATCATTGAACTTTCTTTCTTATTTTAACAATATAGATAAAAAATATATTCAAAAATCTGAAAAATTATTTATGGTCAAATTAAACGATGTTTATATCGCTCAATCTGACACAGTAAAATATTCGAAGAAAAATATAGAAAATTTTGATACATTTGATAAAAATTCAGAAATATTTTCAGACGGAGATTTTGTTATGAAATCAGATAAAGACTTAGTTGTGGTTATGCCAACTTTAGAAGAAAATATAAAAAAATGAGATGAAGTTTGTTTCTTTTGAGAAAAAATTGAACAATAAAAAACACCAACTTGTTGGTGTTTTTTTATTTCTTTTCAATCAGTCTCGGGTTAATAGAAATGATATTAATTGGCATAAAGTCTCATTTACAAGACATTTCTAAAAGAGAATCAACATGAGAAGTTCCTTTAAAAAAATGAGTGAGAGTTACGTCGTTATACGAAAGAGTATCTAAGTAGTTAAAATCAACTTTTTGGAGTTTAACATTTTCATCTGATATATAATAAAAAGTATTTGAATCAAAAACAACGTTTTTATCGTTTACTTTAAATTTATAATATTCTAAAGTTTTTAATAATTTTTCAAAATTTTGAGATTTACAAGAAAAATTTTGTTTAAAAATTTCTTTATGATCGATATTTTCAACTTTTTCTAGAGTTTTTGAAAATTCTGAAATTCACATATTTTTTGTTATATGGGAATTATAATTTCAAGATTTTACGATATCTTGAACATAACTTGTCGAATTATATAAAAATCAAATATCTCAAAATAAGGCCTTTTCTGAAAAGGCATTTACAAAGAAACTTTGAATTTCCTCAGCGCTTACTTTTTCCCAGAGATCTTTTTTATAGGGGTCGAATTTTTTTGAGAAATCTGCTAAAATTTTTCATCAAAAATATTTGTAAGAATCAGCTAATTTCCAAGCTTGAGCAGGGGTCCTGCTCTCTTGGTCCATCATTCCGATATAATATGGAAGATTTTTTCACCATAATTCTTCGCTTAAAAGCCAGATAAATCCTGCGCAAAGTTCTTGGTCACGAACCGCTCAATTAATTAAAATTGGAGCCTGGTGGAGTTTTCTGATTCCATCAATAATTTTATGAGAACTTGGTTCTAAGGAATATTCTGCCTGTTCGTAATTTTGAAGTTGAAAGGTATCTTCAAAAAAGGTTCTTGAAATCGTATTTTCTTGTTTTATTTTTTCATTTTTTTCAGCATAACTATTATGGATAGTCTGAATTTTATGCTCATAAAGTGCAATTGTTGATACAAAAAGAGTTAGAATGAAACAACAAATTGATGAAAAAACTATATAAGTGTATTTTTTATCCATAATATAAGTTATATATA
>CAJXJP010000058.1 GCA_913055215.1 uncultured Candidatus Altimarinota bacterium
ATAAATTACAAAAATAAATATTTTACTTTTAAATAAAACAAAAATTATTAAAATAAAAGTGTAATATATTTTTACACTTCAAAATATGAATAAAAAAATACTCGAAAAATTAGGTCTTTCTCAAGAAGAATCAGAAATATATATTTATTTACTACAAAATCCTCAAAAAACATTATCAGATATTTCAAAGTATACAAATATTCACCGTCCAAAGCTTTATAAAATACTTCCAAGTATGGAAGAATCAGGGCTTGTTGGTACGATTGTAAATGGAAAAAGAAAATTATTTGTTGCGGAAAATCCAAAAATTCTTAACAATTATTTTGAATCAATAAAGGATGATTATTTATCATTTGTTCCACAAATTGAAAAGATGTATCAAAAGTCTTTTGAAAAACCGGTTTTAAAACATCTGTCAGGAAAAACAGGAATACGTAATATTTATATGGATATTGCTTATTCATTGGAAAAATGAGATACTTTTTATAGATATTCTTCGCGTACAGATATAGAAAATACGAGTGTTTCTGAAAATGAACACAATAAATACAGAAAAATTCGTAATGAGAAAGAGTTACAAAGATATGTGATTACAAACGAATATTTAACGAATTTAAAGACCGAAAAACTTGATAAAGAAGTAGTGGTTATTCCGAAAAAAGTTGATGAGTTTGAGGATAATATCACGAAACTTATTTACGCAAATAAAGTGGCGATTATTGATTTCAATACAAATGAGTGTTTTATTATTGAAAGTGAGATTTTCGCAGCATTTGAAAAAAAATTATTTATGATGTTGTTTAAATTTTTAAGAAATTAAAAAAAGAAAAGCCAAAGGCTTTTCTTTTTTATTGTAATAAATATTTTAATATTTCATCGTTATTACAAATTTCATTATATAAAATATTTTCCCGATAGTTTTTCCCATAAATCACTCAAACTCACTTATGGTTAATAATATTTTTTAATTCTTCGATACTTATCTTTCATTCAGCTTTAATTTCTTGGATATTTGAAATCAACTCTCAAAAAATATAATCGATTTCTTCATTATACCTATTTAATAAATTTAATTTATCAACATGCTTTTTTAATATCTCTGTAAGAATAGGGTTTATGTTTAGATGAGCTGTATTAATCGTAAATTTTGAACAAGGTATATTTCATTCTAACCATAATGTGGTAAATAAAAACTGTTCATTTGAAGAAGTTATATCATCATAGTAAGCATTCAAAAATAATCTTGTTTTATCGTCTCTCCACTTTGTTCATTTTTTTTGATTACAAGTAGAGCAGCTAGGAATGAGATTATTTATTAAAAATGCAAACTCGGGGAAATCATCTTTTGGTATATAGTGTTCTACTTGAACTGACGGTTCAATGTTGCAATAGGGACACTTCCTATTACCTATTTTTTTAATATTTTTTTTGATTTGTTTTGTGTAAACTGTATCTCCTTCATAAGTATGAATTAATGCATCTTTAGTATCGTCTGTATATCATTTTTTCATTATAGGGAAAAGGTCGCTTTTATTACTCTCATAAGAATAAAAACAGTTTTTTATATCACTTTTAACTCATTCTAGTATTGATTTAGTTGGTTCTTTTTTGGAATTAATAATCTTTTCAAAAATTTCAAAAGAAGTTTCTTCTAATGTCAATTCATCTATATTTCTCATCTTTTTTTGTTATTATAAATAGCTTTTAAATAAATTTGTGCATTTATGCTCAAATTTCAATCAAAAAACTCTAAAATTTCATTTTCAGTTTTATTATTTAATAAGTCTTTAAAGATTGTTTTATATAAAACATCTTCTGATTCATAGTTTCAAAATATTTCTTTTGTAATTTCAGAGAAGTTTTCTCAAAAACATTCATGTGAATCTTTAAGTCTACGGTTTCATCATTCTTCTAATACATATACATATTTAGCAGGAATTTGTTGTAATATAATTGGTGAATGTGTCGCAATAATTAGATATGAATTATTGTCATCTAATAATTTATATAAAGCATTAATTAATTTAAATATCATATTAGGATGCAAGTGAGTTTCAGGTTCATCAAATAGTAATAGGCTATTTTCATCAATATTTGATATAATTTGTGCTAATATTGTGATTAATATTTTCTGACCTGAACTATATTGGATAAAATTTTCTTCAATTTTATCAAAATCAATACTTTTTGAATCAAGTAAATCATTTAATAAATATGTATAAATAGATTTTTTATCTTTTTGTTGAATTATCTTTAATGCGCCAGCTAATTGTTCTTGTAAATATAAAATGCTAATTTTATTTTTATCATCTCGTATTCAGCAATATATATATTTTGAAAGAGAAAAATCATTGTCAGGTTTATAAAACTCATCAAATACGCTGTAGGATATTTGTATAACTTTTCAAAAACTAGGTCTATTTATGAGATTACTATTATCCTTGTCATATTCAATTATTTCTTTTGACAAATTAGAAAGAAGGGATGTTTTTCAGCAACCATTTTTTCAAATTATAGTATTTATACGGTAAGGTAAGTCACTTTGATCAAAATTAAAATTTACAATTCAGTTCTGATTTTTTATTCAAAAACTTAATAAAAGTTTATCTAACTGTAATACTTTAGTATAAGTATCAGGATTTCTTAATAATGACCTTTCAAATCAGGGGTTGTTTCTAAAAGTTTTAAGTATGTTTGTGTTGTAAAATATATCATTAAGTCACTTTAAGATACTAAGTCTATAATTTATTAATTCGGGATTATTTAATTCTTCATGGTTAACGACAGAACAAAAACTAGAATTAAGTTGAGTAAAATTTTTTGGTAAAATTGTTACCTTACTTTTACTTAATATTCTAACTCATACTAAATCTATAGCATCTCATTGATTTAAGTAAAATTTTGCTGAAAAATATGTATTCCATCCAAAATCATCCCAATTGTCATATTTTAATACAATACAAGGATAGCTTTTTTTTCATTTGTAATAATCAAATATAATAGCTTTTCACTCATCATTTACATATCAAGGATAATCGTTTCTAATATCTGTATAGAAATTTATTTTTATACTTCATCATAAAATTTCTTTTCAAATATATAAATATTCTCAACTTACCTTCTTTGGGCTCTTTTTTATTTCAAATCAATCATGAATTAACTTATTATTAAATATTTCTAATAATTTTTTAACTAAAATAGACTCATATGTTAATCTGTTTTCAGGAGCTAATACAAAACATAAAAAAGATAAAAAATTTTCATCTGACATTCAGAAAAAATTTAGTCTATCATCATCGATATACCAGTCATCTGCCCAATCCTCAGGATTATTAATTCTATGTTGATGATAATCTCATGACAAACCCTTGACTCGAGGATCATATGAGGGCAAATCATCATCTTCAAAAAAATCTATAATTATCTCTTCAATATTAAATGGAGCTTTTTCTAAATCTAAAAGTATTCCTTTCCTAGTCACTTTTGTGATTTTTCTTACTTCTTCTGTCATTCCTTTAAATTACAAAATATTTAATTTATTATATGCAAAACATATCTTCGGCAAAAATTTAATTTTTAGAATAAAAAAAGATACGATTTTAAATCGTATCTTTTTTGTATAAAGCGAATTAGTGCCCTCCACAACAACTTCCATCTTCAGCGTGTTCATGAGCATATTGAGCTTCTGCTTGTTCTTGTAAGAAAGCAACAAAACTATCAATTAAACCTTCAACCATTTTCCCATTGTCAGTAATAGGATTCCCTTCTGCATCTGGAATAAGTTCTTTAATAAGGTCTAAATGTTCTTGATATTTTTCATCAATTTCAATATTAATTTTTGTCATAATTTTATAATTATAAATATATATTTTTTATTATTTCTTCCCTTCTCTTAGACTTAAGGGAAGGTGGCCGGAGGCCGGATGGGATTTCTTCTAAAGGAATTAACCGTAATTAGAAAAGTTAGTTTCTTCCCTTCTCTTAGACTTAAGGATGGGATTTTTCTCAAAAGGTACTCGCAAGACAAACTATTTATCTAAACCAATAACTTCTAATAATTTGGCATATTTTTCATCAGCCATTTTATTTGCTTTTTCATTCCCAGCTTTAATTCTTTCTGAAATAAGTTCAGGATTTTCCATGTATTTTTCAAATTTTTCTCTCGGCTCTTTGAAATATTCTAACAGAATGTCAAGAAGTTCTAGTTTTGCATGACCGTAACCATAGTTCCCTGCTTTATATTTTGCAGCGATTTCATCTTGTTTTTCTTGAGTTGCAAAGAATTTAATCAAAGCAAAGACATTACAATTTTCTGGATCTTTTGGATCTTCTAGTGCTTCACTTCCTGTTACGATTCACATAACTTTTTTCTTGAGAACTTTTTTAGAATCAAAGATTCCGATAAAATTATCGTAACTTTTACTCATTTTTCTCCCATCTGTTCCAGGAATAGTCATAACTTCTTCTGAAATCATAGGTTCAGGAAGTTTAAACACTTCTTGTTTATAAGTTTTGTTGAAATTCTCAGCAATATCACGAGCAAATTCGAGGTGTTGTTTTTGATCTTTCCCAACTGGAACCATATCAATATCGTATGAAATGATATCAGCAGCCATTAAGATTGGATAATTAAATGTTGCCATGTTGATGTCAGAATTTTTGTTTTGAGAATCCTTGAAGCTATGTGCTCTCAGCATAAGTGAGTATGGAGTAACACTTGATAGAATCCATGTAATATCATTAATTCTCGTAACTTTTGATTGTTCAAAAACAGTGATATCTGTATTTTCTGGAAGTAAAGCAAAGTATTCAGCTAGAAGTCTTTGTTTATTTCTTCTGAGAATTTCTCAATCATGAACCGATGTTAATGAGTGAAAATCTGGAACAAACATATATGCTTCTTTTCATTGTGCTAGTTCTAGAAAAGGTTTAAATGCACCAAGGTAGTTTCCAACGTGCATTCCATTTCCAGTAGGTTTGATTCAAGTTAAAACTTTTTTCATTTGTATAAAATTGTTCAGGAATAATTTTTAAAAAATGAAATCCTCAGTGATGAGAATTTCTATTTTTTGAATTTGTTATGTTTTTTTTCGTTTTTAGAAAATTTATCTCTTACCGTTTTGATAAGTTTTTGTCTATTTTCTTGTACTTCTTCCACATTTTCAACTTGTAATTCACCTTTTTCAGAAAGAAGAATGGCGATACTACGAGTTTCTGGGAATTTAGAAAGGATAATGTTGATAATTACCATAATTGGAACTGATAATAACATCCCAACAACTCCCCATAAAGCTCACCAAAAACCTAATGCTAGGATAATAACGAGAGGTGAAAGGTTGAGTTTATTCCCCATAAATCTCGGTTCAATAATATTTCACATAAGCGTTTGAACTCAGATAAGCCCCGTTGCTGTAAATAAGAATACATAGTATCCTTCAAATTGAATCATTGAAAGAAGAATCGGGAATGTTACTGCGATAATAGAACCAATACTAGGGATAAAGTTTAACACAAAGATTAAACATGCCCAAAATACAGCAAAATCAAGTCCAACAACAGTCATTACAAAGTAACTCAGACCGGCAGTAACCATACTTACTAAAGTTTTAATTACGAAGTATGATTTTACATCTTTTTTAATTTTATCTATAGTTGCAGAAATTTGTTTTCTTCTGTGTTCATCAGTAAACATAAGACCAAGTTTCGCACGAAAATGCCTATGTTCTAATAATATGAATAGTACATAAAACAGAATAATACCAGCACTTGAGAATATTTGTGTAATTCCACTTAAGATTACTGAAAATGTGTCTTGTAGATTTAATCCAGTAAGTACTTCTTCTACACTTGTTGGCGGTTGAAGTTTAAAGTAATTAAATCATTCTAAAACAATAGAATATACTTTATCTTGGTATAAAGGAAGTTGATTTTGAAACTCTTCAACATTTGATCAAATCATTTTTCAGAATAACCAAAAAATGAAAATAAATGTTCAAAGTGAAAAAGTAAAACTAAGAAAAGCTGGAAGTTTTAGTTTTTGATAAAAATCAGATAATCCAATAATCGCCAGTGAAAATAGTAATGCTATTATAAATGGAATGATTAATGATGCTCCAATATGGAGAACATAAAATGAAATAACACCTAAAACAATAATAAGTGTTAAGCTCATCAATGGATTTCATTGTTTTTTAAACATGTTCATAAATTATGATGTTAAGCTTAATTTAATAGATTTTTCTAATTCTTTTAATCCGATTTTTTTTGTAGAAGAAACTGGAATAATTTCTTGTCCAAAAAATGCTTTTTGAGTATGAGCGATACTTTTATGTAATTCATTTTTACCAATTTTATCAATTTTAGATAAAACAATAGTAACAGGAAGTCCTAATTCTTGGATAAATCCATACATATCAATATCAGATTGTTGAGGTCATAATTTAGAATCGATAAGTACAACTACTTTTTTTAATTGTTCAATTCTTTCTTCTAAATACCAACTATTTAATCCATCTAATGCATCTTTTAAATTTTTTCCAAGTTTTGCAAAACCGTAACCAGGAAGATCAGTAAAATTATATTTATTTGCTACAATAAATACATTTGCTGTTTTTGTTTTCCCTGGACGAGAACTCGTTTTTACTAAATCTTTCTTTTGGAAAAGAGCATTCATAATACTTGATTTCCCTACATTTGATCTCCCTACAAAAATAATTTCCTTATTTGAGTCAATATATGCCTCAGATTCAGCTAATGCAATAGATCTACTAAATTTTACGTCTGAAAGTTTCATTCATAATTTGTTAATATATTAAATTTCTGTTATAATAAGGAAGAATTCCAAAATATAAAGTAAAAAATCAAAAAATGTCTCAAATCGAAACAAATAAGAAAATTAAAGCAAATGCAGTCTCTGCATATTTGCTTATTTTCGTCTCTATTTTCTTTCTGACAAACCGTAATAATTCCCTTTTAAATAACGATTTTGTCAAAACTCATACAAAATCTGCTTTTTTAATCCATCTGGGGTTTTTAGCAACATATATTGTTTTTGAAGGATTTTCTGTTGGTGGAACAATTAATATTGCGGGAATATATTTAAATACGATTCTCACTTCATGATTTTTTACGGCATTATTAGGCCTGCTTTTATTTTGAATATATAAAGCAAATAAATGAGAAAAACTGACTCTTATTGATGTGGTCAGTTCAAAATCAAATAAAAAACTACTCGATATCAATACCGATCAAAATATTGACGAAAGAGATAAATTAACTTTTTTACTTTCATATGTTCCTTTTGTAGGATTTTATAATTATGCTACAGTAAAAGACAATATTATTGCACAAGAAGCAACTAAATTGAATCTGTTTGTGACTATTATTGGACTGCTTCTATTTATTTTCAATTATGGAAATATTCTGAGTTTATTAGTTTTAGTTTATATTACAGGAGTTGTGTTTATTGGGATTAACGCATTTGCAAAAAATGAATTTATTACCATTAAACTTCCAGATGTATTTTCTCCTGCTAAAAAATATTTTTTGACGCAATGAATTATTAAATATTTAACAGATTACTATAAAAAAGAAACATTAAATACACTTGATAATTATGCGAAATATTTTGAAGAAAAATATTATAAAGCAGAAGCTTCAAACAATGCACAAATTGAACAACTTAGATACGCACATATGCATAGAAAATGCGCCTATGTCCCTCTGTTGAACTATTTATTTTTATTTCAAAAACCAACACAATATTATTTTCATGTTGTAAATGGAGTTATGTTAGGAACTTATATGATTCTTATTTTATTATTATCATTATTTGGACTTATTCCTTTCTCATTCATGTTACTACTACTTGTTCCTGTAATTTTTTGAATCGGACAAATGCAAGTAAATAAAGCATACCAAATGCCTTATGTTTACGGAATATATGTTTCTATTAAAAAAATATTTCTAAAATGAAAAGAGTTTAATAAAAAATATAATAAAACAGAAAAAATAAACCTTACAGTTGAAAAAAAATAAAAACCAATTGGTATTTATTTTTTT
>CAJXJP010000059.1 GCA_913055215.1 uncultured Candidatus Altimarinota bacterium
TTAAGATATTTGGTAAAGCATCAGGATGCATACCAGCTCTTGGTGGATCAATAACAAGTAAATCTGCAGTATTTCCTTCTTCGATATATTTATCTAAGAAATCTTCAACTTTTGCATTTACGAAACTCATATTTTCAATTCCATTAAGTTTTGCATTTTTTTCACCATCTTTAGATGCGGAAGTAACAAGTTCAACAGAGTGTACTTGTTTTGCCCCATGTTTTGCAAAAATCATACCGATTGTACCAGTACCACCATATAAATCTAAAACTGTTTGATTTTTTAATTCTTCCTTATGTGCAAAGTCTAATACCATAGAATAGAGTTTTTCAGCACCTGTAGAGTTTGTTTGGAAAAAACTTGTTGGTGAAATTTGGAAATCCAAACCAAGAAGGCTTTCTGTGATACTTCCTTTTCCATAAATTAATTCTAAGTCACCGATACATACATCAGCTTTATTAGGATTATGAGAGAAATAGATTGATTTGATTTCTGAATATTTTTCAGTAAGTGAAATTAAAAATTCCTTAATAAGTTCTAATTTTTCTGCTTTATCTAATTTTTCATTACTGTCGAAATAATGAGGATTAAAACTTAGTAATAACATCATTTCATTAGCAAAATGTGTTTTTCTAATAAGAATATGTCTAAAGAAACCTTCTTGTCTCATTTGGTCATAAACTGGTAAACCAAGTGTTTTACAGAATTTTTTCACGGCTCTATATACTTCATTTTGCATCTCATCAATAAGAGGACAACCTTCCATATCTTCGATTTTCGAAAATTCTCCTTGTTTATGGAAACCAACATTAAAATGTTGTTCTACATCATACTTTTTTGATAAATATTTCCCAAAAGAAAATTCAACTTTGTTTCTATATCCATCAACTGTTGGCGAACCTTGTATCGGTAAGAAATTTAACTCAGGTTGAATTTTTAAAATTTTATTTAAAGATTCTCTTACTTGTTCTTCTTTGATTTTTAATTGTTCTTCGTAAGGTATATTAATCCATTTCCATCCCCCCGACATTCCATATGGATTATTTGGGTTTTCAACTTCAAGTGGTGATTTTTCAATAACTTCTACGATTTGAGTTTCTAAGAAAGCTTTTCTCTTTTTTAAAACTCTCAGATTTGCTACAGTACCTGGAATTGCTCCGCCAGTAACAAATATAACTCTTCCATCAAGTTCAGGATTTTCGTGACTTAATCTTGCGAAACCTTTTCCTCCGAAAACAAGTTTTTCTATTTTGATATTTTTAATAATATCATTTTTCTTAATTCATGGATATTGCATGCAATATAATTTAAAATTTATTGCAATGACTATATGGATAAATGTCAAAAATTCAATGTTATTTTTAGCGAAGATATTTCATCGTATAATTATCCTATAAAATATTTTTTATAATAATTTTATATTTATTTTGATTTAAAAAATAAACATAAAAAAAGCCACGAATTTCGTGGCAAAAGGGCAGTTTATTCTAAAATAGATATAAAATGATCTAAGTCAGCTTTTACACTATTATAAATTTTTTTCTGTACGATAACTTTGTAATCATCTTCGATTTCAATTTTACGTACTTTTCCATCATTTTTGAAAATAAGTTGTTCACGAGGAACTTTTATA
The DNA here is from genome assembly GCA_913055215.1 of uncultured Candidatus Altimarinota bacterium. Classification (GTDB taxonomy): domain Bacteria; phylum Patescibacteriota; class Gracilibacteria; order BD1-5; family UBA6164; genus CAJXJP01. The sequence goes on from CAJXJP010000059.1 coordinate 1,634, forward strand.
GAACTGATTTTTCTAATATCAATTCTTTTAGTTTTATCTTCAGACAGGCTATCAAACATAGTAGGTCTATGTTTAGACATCAATGGGCCGGGATGAAATTTTAGAAAAAAATTAAATGAATAATCTTTCGTGTTAATATTTGCTTTCATATTACTAATTCCGACTTTTTGAATTTCGATAGTAAAATAAAAATCACCACTTACACGAGAAGAAAAACCAGCATTTTCTAATTCTTCAAATACAAGATCATAAGCTTCTTCAAAAATATTTTTTTCATCCAAACTATTTTTAACGTGTGGAATATAATCTATTCTGAAGGCTAATTTACTTGCATCAATATTCTCAGTTTCAACGGACAATGATTGAATCTGAACATCTTCAAAATCAGCATTGTTTCCATTTGAACTAAATACTAAAAAATAAACTAATCCAGCAACAATCCCAAGAGTTATAAAAATAATCGAAATCCAGAATGCTTTCATTTTAGCTTTCTTAGATAGTGCATTTTTTTCTAACTCACTTTGAGCTTGTCTGTTAAGTTTATTTGTTTCTGATGTTGCATCTTGTGTGCCTTTTTTAGGCGCAACTTTTTGTGCAAGATCTTTTTCCTGTTCATCTACGACAGGAAATAACATATCTTCTGACATATTTCCCCCTTTTAATATGTAATATATCAGTTTTTTAGTGCTTGTTATTATATGAAAAATATACTGAAATCAAATTTTTAAAAAATAAAAAACAAAAAAGTAAACCTTTGATATTGTTTACTTTTTTCCGACTTCTATAAATATTTCTTGATTACCATTTTCTCCTTTCATATGAGAATTTTCAACTCTAACAATTTTTAGTCATTTTGCACGACAAAGATCTAGGAAGTTATTTAGCTCTCTAATTGTATATTTCTCATCTTTCACTACTCATTTATTATTTACTCTATTTTTACCTACTTCAAATTGTGGCTTGAATAATAAATAAGCAATAGTATTTTCTGAAATATGTGAAATTATAGCATCAAGAATCATGTCGAGTTTTATGAAACTTACATCACAGGTCACAAAATCTACTTTTTCAGGTAAGAGTTTTAGGTCTCTGATATCTGTGTTTTCAAGAGATATTATTTCATTTCTATTTCTCAGTTTTTCATGAAGTTGTGAAGTTCAAACGTCTACCGCATATATTTTAGATACTGATTGTTCTAATAATATTTGACAAAAACCACCAGTACTACTTCCAATATCAAGAGCAACTTTATCAGTCATATCTTGTAGAAACTGTTCTAAGTGTTTTTTTAGCTTTATTGCACTTCTTGCAACGTACATTGATTCTTCAGTTTCAGATATATTTACTATATCTGTTTCTTTAATTTTAAAACCTGTTTTAGTTATAAGTTTATTGTTTACTAAAACCGCTCAAGCTTTTATCATTGCTTGCGCTTTATTTCTAGTTATTTCAGATTTTTCAGTTACGTATTGATCGAGTCTCATGTGTTTTTAATTAATTTTTTCTTTATTATATCGAAAAATATTTTTTTTGAATTTTAAAATATTTTTTCTTTCTATTTTATAAAAAATTTATAGACTAAATAAAATAATTTTTAAGAGAAATAACGTGCAATTAAATCCGAAACAAGAAGAAGCAAAAAACTGTGTTGAATGACCATTGTTAATAATTGCTGGTGCAGGTTCATGAAAAACTGCAACATTAACTCAAAGAGTTAATTATATGATCGCGGAAAAAAGCATTCCTGCAGTGAATATTCTCATGGTTACATTTACGAATAAAGCAGCTCGTGAGATGAAAGACAGGGTAGCTAAGAGAATTTGAGTAGAAGCTCCAAGGTGAATGTATCAAAAAGGAAATTTCCCTATGATTGGAACGTTTCACTCGATTTGAATATTTATATTAAAAGAAGTCTTAAATAATTTTTCTTCAGAAGAATTAAATATCTGACTAAAAAAAGATTTTGTAATTTATGATGAATCTGATAAATTATCGGTTTTGAAAAATATTATGAAAAATGAATTATTATTGGATGAAAAAGAATACCCAGCTCGTCAGATAGCATTTTATATCTCAAATGCTAAAAATTCTTTAGTAACTGCAAAATGATATGAAAAAGAAGTAGATAGCGCTTTAAAAGAAGTCGTTTTCAAAGTTTATACTCGCTATGAACAAAATCTTGCAAATAATAATGCTATGGATTTTGATGATATATTAGTAAAAGCATTAGCGGTTTTAAAAATCCCTAAAATTCTAGATATTTATCAAGAAAGATATAAATACTTGATGATTGACGAGTACCAAGATACGAATGCTCCTCAATATGAAATTGTTAATTTGTTAGCAGCTCGTTATAGAAATCTAGCAGTTGTAGGTGATGATGCACAATCAATTTATTCTTGGAGATGAGCTGATATGACAAATATTATCAACTTCAGAAAAGATTATTCTGATGCACTTATCGTAAAATTAGAACAAAACTACCGTTCTACTAAAAATATTATTGCCGGTGCAAACTGAGTGATTGCAAAAAATCTTTCATGAATCAAAAAAGAACTCTGGACTGATAATGCTGAAGGGAATAAAATCAAATACATTGAAGCGCCAGATGATAAAACAGAAGCAAGTATTATTGCTGAGGATATAAAAAACAACGATTGAAAGCTTGCTGATAACTTAATTTTATATAGAACTAATGCTCAATCTCGTCAACTTGAAGAAGCATTGATGATGAAAAATCTTCCATATAGAGTAGTTGGATGAATGAAGTTCTACGATAGAAAAGAAATCAAAGATTTATTGGCATATTTACGTTCAATCCATAATGGAAATGATGTCGTAAGCATGAAAAGAATTATTAATAATCCTCCAAGAAAAATCTGAGCAAAATCTATCGAAGTTTTAGATAGGTACAAAGAATCATTTGAAGTAAGTTATCCACAACTTATTGAAAATATAGATGAAGTGGAAGAATTAAAACCTGCTGCAAGAAAAGCAGTAACAGAATTTGGGAAAATGTATGACCTACTAGTACAATATTCTTCTCAAATGGTAGTTTCAGAACTTATTTCAAAAGTAAGAGAATTAATTAAATATGATGAATATATAACAGATGGATTATCATCAGATGAATCTTTATCTAAGAAAGAAAATATGGATGAATTAATCACCGTAGCATCACAATATAATGGTATGGATCCAAGAGATTCATTATCACAATTTCTCGAAGAAGTTGCCTTGATTACTGATATGGATACAAAAGACGAAAGGGAAGATTATGTTACTCTCATGACTATTCATACATCAAAATGACTTGAAGAAAAAAGAGTATTCGTAACTGGTTTAGAAGATGGAATTTTTCCAAGTTTCAGATCAACAAATGATACATCTGCATTAGAAGAAGAACGTAGACTTATGTATGTTGCAATGACTCGTGCAGGAGAAGAATTATTTCTTTCTCGTGCTAAAGAACGTTTTCATTTCTGAGATTATGTAAGAAATCCTGAATCACGTTTTATGAAAGAAATCCTTCCTGAAACAATTGAAGATTATGATATTTCTGACTTTGTTGCAGCTAAATCATCAATATTCTGAGGAGGATTGAGTACAGGCTGAGCTGGGGCAAGTTTCTCATTTGGTAATGCATGAAAAGGGTGAGATATTACACCTAAAATAAAAGCTCAAGCTAATAATAATGTTGAAGATTTCAATAGATGAGACAAAGTTTCACACCCAAAATTTGGAACATGAATTATCACTGGATTAACTTGAGAACTTGCTGAAATTGCATTCTCTGGAAAATGAGTAAAAAAGATGAATATCAGAATTGCTCCGGTAAGAAAAGTATAATTTTTACAAAAAGAAAAACCTACGAATATAGGTTTTTCTTTTTGTATTTAATTAATTTTCAATACTATAAAATTAATATAAATAATGACTGTTATGATAGAATACATTTTACTAATTTTCGCATTTATTTTACCAATTTGGTATAGATATTTTTTCTGGTTTCAGAGACTAGAAAAATATAAATCATTTTCTTTTAAGAGAGATAAAGAAAGTATAATTCATATTTTCTCAATTTTAGAAATTTTTATACTTATTTTATCATTTACTGTACTTTTTCAACCAGCGGCAGAAATCATAGTTTTTAATTTAGTCTTCTATTATTGACTTATTTCTTGAATATTTGTTATTTGAAAAATAGTGAGATGAAAAATAAAACTCCAATCAGAATTTCCAATACCATTTTATTTATTTCAATTGTTAATTGTTTTCTGAGTAATTTTTGAATCAACAGCATTTATTTTTACTGAATTTAGTAATCATTTATATTACTACTTATTACTCGTTTTACTACTGGCACCAATTACATCATATTTGTTTATGTTTATTATTTCAAGAAAAATATTTATGAAAAAAATAGCTATAATATCTGGTTGAACTGGATTAGAAAGATGAATTGCTTTAAAAAGTGCAGAATTTTTCAAAAATAACATAAATAAAGATTATGATTTTTATGTTTTACCTGAAGAATTACCAAAATTTGTAGAAAATAAAGAAAAATATAATTTAGTTATACCAGTTTTTCATTGAGAATATTGAGAAGATGGAAAAATAATGGCATATTTAGAATTACTAGGACTTAAATATTCGTTTTCTGAACATGCAACTCACGCTTTGTGTTTAGATAAAGAAAAAACAAATGTATTAGTATATCAGTTATGAATTCAAGTTCCATATCAATATATAGCTCAAACAAGTGAATCTTTTCCAGAAACGTATCCAGTTATTATGAAACCTAATCATTGAGGTTCATCTTTTCACACTTATAAGATAGAAAATCATCAAGATTTTCACGATAATTTTAATCTTACTAAAAAAGATATTTCAGATGATATTCTTATTCAGCAATTCATAAGATGAGAAGAATATAGTGTTCCTGTCGTTGACTGAGAGGTGCTTCCAATTATGAAATTAGAAAAAGATGAAAATCAATTATTTGATTATGAATCTAAATATGAATCTGAGGAAATTATGAAAGAAACATTTCCTATAATTGAAGAAAATCTAAAATCTAAATTAGAAAATGATACTTTAAAAATATATAATTATTTCTGAATTAAATGAATGTGCAGAATTGATTATTTAGTTCAAGATGGAGAAATATATTTTCTAGAAATAAATACAATTCCTTGAATGACTCAAACAAGTATTTTACCAAAAGCTTGGAACTTATTAGAAAGAACAAATGAAGAGCTTATTCAAAAAATAATCAAATAAAAAAACTTACTCATACGAGTAAGTTTTTTTATTTGATTACATTATTTCTGAACCAGCAACTAGTTTGTCAGCTTTTGGACCACCTCTTCATTCAAGGTCTTCGTTTAAGTAAACAAGTTTTGCATTATCAGTTGAACCAATACTACCAAGTGTTTCAATTCTAGAAGAATCTAGTAAGAATTGTAATACTTTTTCAGCATTAAGTGAATCATCAGTTTTTCTGATCATATCAACAGATTCTTTAAAACCTTCAGCAATTTTCATTCTTTGACCTGCCATACCTTCACCAAGAAGTATTTTAGATTCTTTTTCAGCTTCAGCTTCTTTTACTTGCATAATTTTTTGAGCTTCAGCTTCATTTAATGCAGCTTCTTTTAATTTTTGTGTTTCAACGATTTTATTCATTGCTTTCATTACAGTTGTTTCTAATTTAACATCTCTTACTTGAATTGAATCAAGTTTGAAACCAAAACTAGAAAGTTTCATTCTTAGTCTTTCTTCAATAACTTCACCTATTTCTTCTCTTTTTTCAAAGATATCTTTATGTGTAAAAGTTACCATCATAGCTCTTAATTGTTCATCGATAGTTGCTCTCATCATGTTTTTAGGATCATCGATACTATAAACTGATTTATAAACATTACCTTCTTTTGTATCATTGTTATCATCTTCAACATAGTAGATTACATTTAATCCGATGTAACCAGTCACATTATCACCAGTAATACCTTCAACTTCAACTGGGAAGTTTCTTTTAAATAATACTTGGTTTTTTGTCCATTCTAGAAATGGAATAATGAAATGGAAACCTGGTCTTAAAATTCTATTAAATTTCCCTAGAAATTCTACTGTTCTTACTGTATTTGGTGATACAATTCTAATTGATAAAGCAATTAAAACCACATCTGCAATAAGAGCAAAAACTATTGCTCCACCACCCATTGATAATCCTAAAATTGGTAAAATTACTAACAACATAGGAATAACTAATCTAAGCATACTTGTATAGTTAATTATAAATTACGTTCAGTATTATACATAAGTTTGTTTTATTATACAAATATTTCGTTTATTTTGCTTTGATTTAATCTATTTTTATTTTTTGAATTATTTA
>CAJXJP010000060.1 GCA_913055215.1 uncultured Candidatus Altimarinota bacterium
AAGATTTAACAACTGATGTTATCTTAAATAAAAAACCTGGAACTACAGCTTCTTCATGAGGAGGTGGGTGATCATCAAATTCATGACCAGTTACTTGTATGGATATGCCGCAGTTGGATCTTGATGCTCTAAATCTTGCATTTGCTGCTGCAAACAGTTATACATGAGGACCATCTACGTTAACAAAGGAAGAACGGTGTGGTCTTACAGAAATAATTTGAGAAACTGATGTTAACATCCCGGATCAAATTATATATTTAACAAATCTAACATCTTTAAAAATAGATGTAGTAACTGGGTTATCTGATAATTTATGGAAGTTAACTAATTTAGAAAAATTAAATTTAAACAATTATTCTAGTGCAGTTACTTATAATATCCCTCCTGAAGTTGCTAATTTAACTAAACTTAAAGAATTAACTTATAATCTAAAGGCAACAGACTATTCTGAAATATCAAAATTAACAAACCTAACTAAGTTAGAAATAAACCCAAAAAACAAGGCTGACTTAGTTGATATATCTTGGATTAGTTGATTAGTTAATCTGAATTCTTTAAATATGAGAGATACGGATATTATCGATATCAGTTCATTATCAAGTTTAGTTAATTTAACAAGTTTATCTTTAAATTCAGCAAATCTAACAAACATATCAGCTTTGTCGTGAATGACAAAAATAGAATCAATATCATTAAGTAATAATAATATATTAAATGCATCAAGCTTATGAAGTATGCCTTTATTAAAAAGAATTTACTTATCTAATAATAATATTTCAATTTTACCGGATTTGAGAAATGCAAGCGAATTATGATATATAGATGTTAGGTGAAATAATATTAACGATATATCTGCTATTTCATTAAATACAAAACTAGAGCGTATGTATTTACAAAATAATAACTTTACAGACATCTCATCATTGGATTCACTATGAAGTCATCCTAGTTGATCAAAAAGGTCGTTTAATCTAGATTGTTCCGAAATCATCACTCCAGCAACTAAGGACGGGGACTTTTATAGATCAATAGATAACTATGTGTGGTGTTATACTGATTGATCAAATAGAAGTACGTCTGTTAGGCCTTATTCATCACCAATATTCCAATAATAAAAAATAAATGAAAAAAATAATCTGAGTAATATTTTTATTTCTACTAACTTCTTGTTCAGGAAATTGAGTGAATATGATTTTAACAACGACAGAGTTTAAGGTAATCTGAAATGAAAATAATTTAAATGATCACTTTAATACTAAAAAAGCGGCAGGGAGTACAGTTTATAAAATTAATTTTAAAGATAGAGAAAATTTTTCTCAAGAGCTAGTTATGGAATCTGATCCAGCTATTGTTTATCATGACTTTTGTAAAGTTTGAGAAAAACTCTATGCAGTAGGTTGAGAATTTTGAAAAAAATATTGAACAGCAAGAATGGTTCAAGTCTACCCTAAAGTAGAAAAAAAAGACATATATTCAAGTTCTGAAATTAGAATAAGGGACTGTGAAATGATTGAGGAAAATGATAATAAATATATTTGAATGGTTTCCCATTGAGTAGGAGGTATTGAAATTTATGATGAAAATCAAAAAAAGATTATTTATGCACAAAATACATCATTCGAATGAATTATTGATGATGAGATATATAGTTGAGTTACAATGATTCATGAAGTTATATCATGAGACTTAGATTCTGATGGAAACAAAGAATTCTATTTCACTCCAACTTCTGCAAACTGAAAAACACATATTGATCAAAAGTGAAAAATCTTTCAAACAAAACAAATTGATAATAAGTGGGAAACAAAAGAGTTTATAAGTCTGTGAGATGCTTATGCAAAAGAAATCCATAAATTAGTTCTCAAGAATGGGAAAGAAATTCTATTAACCAGTGTTCAAGGAAAAACAGTGATTAATGAAGAGAAAGAAAAAAATACAAAATCAAGAGTATCATTTACATTTTTGGATGGATCAAAAAAAGAAATTAAAGATGAAAATCTTATTACCGATATTATTAGACCAACTGTATTACAGGCAACATTTATTGAAAATGGTGTAACGAAAAATAAAGACTTATGAAAAATCGATGTGGTTCAATGTAGAGTAGTTGAAACAGGAGATGTTTATCCTAATAATATAAATGAAATAAATGTAATTGTTGGATGTAATAATGGGGAGATTAATATTTATGCACTTGATAATGATTTAAATCTCACATTAAAAGATACATTTCAGGTAGAAGGAAAACAAGTACATTCATTTTATTTGGCAAATACTGATGATGATTCTGAAAATGAAATATTTGTAGGAATAGATTTTGATGGTTTTTATCACTTAGATTTATCTGAAGAAGAAAAATTATTTAAAATGTATGATTACCAAGAATCTGAAACATGGCTTTGGGCAATTGAATGAATTAAATAAAAAAAACACAAACACAGTTTTGTGTTTTTTTATTATCCTTGCAATTTTCCTTTTTTTAACTACTATCTAACAAAATTTTAACAATATATTAAAATACAAATGCAATATAATTTAGATAATCTGGTAGATGAATACCACGAATTAGAAAATAAATTAGGAGATCCTGAGATTTTTAAAGATCAGAAAAAAGTAAAGGAAGTTTCTTCAAGAAAAAAAACAATTGAAAAAGCAGTAGTTTTATATAAAGAATATAAAGCTATGAACGAAGCATTGATTGATAATAAGGAAATGCTTGATGCTGAAAAAGATGAAGAAATGAGAGATATGCTAAAAGAAGAAATTAAAGATATTGAAACAAAACTACCTGTTTTCGAAGAAGATCTTAAAATTTCTCTATTGCCAACTGATCCAAATGATGAAAAAAATATTATCGTCGAAGTAAGAGCTGGAGCCGGTTGAGATGAAGCTGCATTATTTGCAGGAGAACTAGCAAGATGATATGTTACTTTCGCTGAAGGAGAATGATATAAAGTAGAAATCGTAGAAGAATCAATCAGTGATGCTGGTTGAGTAAAAGAAATGATTTTTGAAATAAAAGGTGAAGGAGCTTATTCTCGTTTTAAATATGAATCAGGAGTACATAGAGTTCAAAGAATTCCTGAAACAGAATCAAAATGAAGAGTTCATACTTCAGCAATTACTGTTGCAATTATGCCAGAAGTTGAAGAGTTAGATATTGAAATTAAACCAGATGATGTAGAAATGAGTTTCTGTAGAGCTTCAGGAGCTGGAGGACAACATGTAAATAAAACAGATTCTGCAGTAAACTTAAGACATAAACCTACGGGAATTACAGTTTTCTGTCAAGATGGACGTTCTCAACATAAAAACAGAGAAAAAGCACGGAATATCTTGAGATCAAGAATTTATGCTTTTGAAGAAGAAAAAAGAGCAAAAGCAGAATGAGCTGTTCGTTTAGCTCAAGTAGGTTCAGGTGATAGATCAGAAAAAATTAGAACATATAATTTCCCACAAGATAGAGTTACTGATCATAGAATTGGTCAAAACTTTTCAGGGATTCCTCAAATTATGCTCGGAAAACTTTCTCCAATTATTGATGCGTGTGCAGTTGCAGATCAACAAGCAAAATTAGAAGCAGCAGGTAAATGAGAAGTATAAAAATAAAAAAATAGCAATTATTGCTATTTTTTTATTTTTTAATAATTTATAAGAAATATATTTATTCTTTTAATATAAGATAAATGGCGAAACAAATAACTCGTGAAGAATATTTAGCTTCAAAGCCTAAATGAATTATGTGAAAAAATAATTGTCATTTTTGTAATATCAATGAAGATATAAACAATGTTTTACATAGAACCCAATTTTGGACGATTATGGAAAATTTTGCGCCATATTCAGGAGACAATCAACATATTATGGCAATGCCGAAAGCTCATAAAGTTTATGCTCACGAATTTTCTATTGAAGAATTTAGGGATTTACAAAATGTTCATAAATTCGTAAAAGAATTTTATTGAGAAAAATCATACTTTTCGATGACAAGAGAAACATTAAGTAATAGAAGTGTAGAGCATTATCATATGCATTTTTTACCAGGAAAACTTTCAGATACTCCGATTATTGATATGTTAAAAGATCAAGGTTTTCCAGTTGATTAAAAAAACACCCTAAAATTTCAATTAACCCATTTAGATGAGTGAAAAAAATCAAGTGTCTCCAGAAACATATTAGTTGGGAATAGGATAATATGCTCATTTTGATGAACTTTTATATATTTAATTTATTTTTATGAAAACATATACTATACTAGATTATCTATTTCAGTCACATTTAATATTATTTAATGAGTTATTCAAATATATTTGAAACTTAAAAGATCCAAGATTTTACGCTGAATATGAACCAAGTCTGTTTGAGCTTTTTATTCGGCCATTTTTATTTTTTCTTACATTTTTAATTTTATTTTGAGTTCTTTGAGTTTTTTTAAAGAAAAAAATTAAATTAAAAGAAATATGAAAATGGAAACATTTATTTTTATATTTTTTCCCTTGGGTACTTTGATGAATAATTTGGGCACCATTAGTTTTTTGATTATTACATCGAAAAATAGATTTAAAATTTTTTATTCATAGTGTATTATCAGTAACGGTTTATTTACTCTGAGTTTGAGTATGTTTAATTTTATTGTAATTATTTATAAAACAGCCTAAAATTTCAATCCTAACGAGTTTTAAAAAATGTCTCGTCTAGAAAAAAATATATAAAAAACGATAAATTTTAAAATTTATCGTTTTTTATATAAAAATTAAGCCAGAGAAGGCTTTTGAAAAATCTTTCGTCTCTGTAGTCAGGATTTCTTGATTTCCATAATTTAATTTATATAGTGTATATATAGAATATTTTTTAAACATAATTGCATGACAAAGGCAACTGAAGAATATGGTGCTGATAGTATACAGGTCTTAGAAGGTTTAGAACCAGTAAGAAAAAGACCAGGGATGTATATCGGTTCAACAGATGAAAGAGGGTTACATCACTTAGTTTGGGAAATTGTTGATAATTCAATTGATGAAGCAATGGCTGGTCACTGTGATACAATTATCATTTCTCTTGGAAAAGATGGTTCGTGTACAGTTGAAGATAATGGTCGTGGGATTCCTGTTGCAAAACATGCAAAAACTGGAAAATCAACTCTTGAAACAATTTTAACAGTATTACATGCTGGTTGAAAATTTGGTTGAGGATGATATAAAGTATCAGGTGGTTTACATGGGGTAGGTTCTTCAGTAGTAAATGCTCTTTCAACAAAAATGGAAGCATGGGTACATAGAGATGGTAAAATTCATTATCAATCTTTCTCGCAAGGGATTACAGATGGAGATATTCAAGTTATTGGAAAAACTGATAAAACAGGAACAATTATTAAATTTCACCCAGATGCGTCTATTTTTAAAATCTCAACAGAGTTCGATTATAAAACTATTGTTAATAGATTAAGACAACAAGCGTATTTAACAAAAGGGATCAAATTAAATATTATTGATGAAAGAACGGAAAAAAGATATAAATTTTATTTTGAATGAGGTGTAAAATCATATGTTCACTTCTTAAATAAAAATGAAGATACATTAGGAGATATTTTTTATGCAGAAAAAGAAAGAAATGAAATCCTTGTAGAATTATCTCTTCAATATAATAAATGATATTCAAATAATATTATTACATTTGTAAATAATATTCATACTCCAGAAGGAGGTTCTCATATGACTGGTTTCAGAACTGCTCTTACAAGAACTATTAATAAATATGCAAGAGATAAAGGAATTCTAAAAGAAAAAGATCAAAACCTTACAAATGATGATGTAATTGAAGGATTAACATGTGTAATTTCTATTAAAGTTGTTGATCCTCAATTTGAAGGTCAAACAAAAGGGAAATTAGGAACTCCAGAAGCAAGATGAGCTGTAGATGGTGTATTTGCGGAAAAATTCTTAGAATTCTTAGAAGAAGACCCAAGAACAGCAAAACAAGTTATTGAAAAAGTATTCTTAGCTGCAAAAGCAAGATTAGCTGCAAGAGCTGCAAGAGATACAGTAATTAGAAAAGGGGCATTAGAAGGAATGACTCTTCCAGGTAAATTAGCAGACTGTTCTTCAAAAGATCCAGTTAAATCTGAATTATATATAGTCGAAGGAGATTCTGCCGGTTGATCTGCAAAACAAGGTCGTGACAGAGAAACTCAAGCTATTCTTCCATTAAGAGGTAAAATTCTTAATACTGAACAAGCAAGAATTGATAAGATCTTTGCAAATAACGAAGTAAAAAATCTTATTATTGCGCTAGGGACATCAATTTGAGAATCTTTTGACCTTTCAAAACTAAGATATCATAGAATCGTTATTATGACCGATGCCGATGTTGATGGTGCTCATATTAGAACGCTTCTTCTTACATTCTTCTTTAGATATTTAAAAGAGGTAATAGAAGCAGGGCATTTATATATTGCACAACCACCTTTATATAAACTTACAAAGGGTAAAAAATCTTGGTATGTTTATAATGAAGAAGAAAAAGAAAAGATTATTTCTGAGTTTGATATTACTGGTGAAAATATTCAACGTTATAAAGGGCTAGGGGAAATGAATCCAGAACAACTTTGGGAAACAACAATGGATCCTGAAGAAAGAAAAATGTACAAAGTTTGAATTGATGATGCGAAAGCAGCAGATGAAATCTTTAAAATTCTTATGGGGGCAGATGTTCCACCAAGAAAAAGATTCATACAAACAAGAGCAAAGGATGTTGAAAATCTAGATGTTTAAAATTAAAAGCAGTAAAATATTTTACTGCTTTTTCTTTATTTTAAGCCAAATATTTTTATAAGATAAAAAAAAGTATAAAAAAGTATAAAAAAGTTTTGACTTTAAACTAAAATTTCATATTATCTGTCTCGCTGTAAGGCAAACATATAAAAAATATATTCCTCCGTAGCTCAGCGGTAGAGTAGATGACTGTTAATCATTTGGTCACTGGTTCGAATCCAGTCGGGGGAGCCATATATATTTTTTATAAACAATTATCATCAATAATTACTATTGATAATAATGGCGAGGAGAGATGCCAGAGTGGTCGAATGGAACGGTCTTGAAAACCGTCGTGATGCAAGTCACCCAGGGTTCGAATCCCTGTTTCTCCGCCATTTTTTTTTACTCAAAAGTTGGAAGGGTGCCAGAGTGGCTGAACGGGCTCCCCTGCTAAGGGAGTGAATCCTTACGGATTCCGTGGGTTCGAATCCCATCCCTTCCGCCATATATATTATGGAAAGGGCCTGTAGCTCAGGGGTTAGAGCAGTTGGCTCATAACCAATTGGTCGCTGGTTCAAATCCAGCCAGGCCCACCATTCCAAAATATATAAATTAAGTAAAAGAAGAAACTGAAAAAAACTTTTGACAAGTTGAGGAAAACAAATAGAATCCTCC
>CAJXJP010000061.1 GCA_913055215.1 uncultured Candidatus Altimarinota bacterium
GACCTGCTTTAGTGCTGGGCTTTCAATATTGATTTCAGAAAATGTTAATTTCTGAAGTTTTATATCCGAGGGGCAAGGTACTGCGTTAGCTACCGAGTAAGTGATGCCACTCGACCAATTGTGCGCGATTTGTATGCCTAAAGGCACTTTAGGGACATTACCGTTATAACTCGTTTGAATAGTATTTCGAATATCGTTGTAGACTTGATTTGGAGCAGAAACGACATTAGCTGAACTACATGAGGAATTGACATAGCTTACTGGTGGCGCTGGCTGATAATTAGTGAGAGGCATGACAAACACACACATTATAATCAACATGCCAATAAACTCTAACTCAGACCACTTTAGGGCCAACATTGCTGGCGAGCCTTCATCGACCCCTTGCCCTCTTGCTTTTGCCCAGTTGCGAACGAGCATTGCTGCCAATGGCAACAGAGTAAAACCTAGCTCATTAAATAAATAAAAAATCGCATTTGCGATTTTTTATTTATTTTTGCTATTTTTTCAGTAAAATATAGGAAATAAATTATAAAATAAGAATAATTTTATGGGAAGACAAAATACATCTGAGAGAGAATTAGAACAATTACAACAAAATCTAGAATATAAAGAATGAGAATTAAAAGTTTTCGTTGCGGATATTCTTCCAAAAGAACTAGAAATTCGTATCAATATGGAAGATAGAATGGTTGAATTGGAAAATTTGGTAAATACATACGGTTGAGTTGTAATCGTAAAGCATATTCAAAATAAATCAGTTCCTGATTATAATACTTTTATTGGGGAAGGGAGATTAGATGAAATTATTGATGAAATGCAAAGAGAATGAGCAAATATGCTTATTTTAGGGAATATTCTCAAACCAAAACAAATCTATAAAGTAAATGAAAAATTAAAACCTATTGGAGCAAAAGCTTGGGATAGACTGGATTTGATTTTAAAAATATTTGAAAGAAATGCTGAAAGTGCAGAAGCAAAACTTCAAATTGAACTGGCTTCTATTAAACATATGTGACCAAGAATTTTTGATATGGGTATGGAACTTGGGAAACAATGAGGAAAAGGTTCAGGGGAAACAAATACTGAAATAATGAAACGTCATTTACAAAAAAGAGAAATTGCGATCAAAAAAGATTTGGCACATTTTGCAAAAGTTCGTGAACAACATAGACAAGGTCGTAAAAGAAAAGGGCTTGATACAGTAGGGGTTGTTGGATATACAAATGCAGGGAAGTCTACGTTAACAAACTCTTTAACAAAAAAATGAGTTTTAGCAGAAGATAAATTATTTGCAACACTCGGAACATCGGTTGGGAAAATGTTTATTGAAGGGCAATATAATGAAGAAACAGGAGTATTTACTCCACCAAGAGAATTATTAATTAATGATACAATTGGGTTTATTCGTGAACTACCACCACAATTAATTGATGCCTTTAAATCGACATTAGAAGATTCGATTGAATCAGATATTCTGCTTCATGTTATTGATGCTTCTGATCCTAAATTTGAAATTAAAATTAAAGTTGTTGAAGAAATTTTAGCAAGTATCGGTGCGGATCAAAAAACTCTTTATGTTTTCAATAAAGTTGATGAAGTTCCAGATGGAGAATATACATTTGTTGAAAGAAGAGTTGAAAAAACATTTTCATCAAAAAAAGATTATATTCTTGAAAAATATGCAGACCAAGAACCACTGTTTATTACTGCAACTGATAAAGACTCATTAGAAGAGTTAAAAGCAAAAATATTAGAAAATTTAAAATATTAATATATGAATGATACTATAATGTATATCGCTATAGCTTTATTTATTGCTATATTGGTTTCAGGGATATTTTTAGTATTAAAATATACAAAAAAAGAAAAACTTACTGATGAACAAGTAACGTTTTTAAATAAGCAGTTCAAAAAAATAATACGTGATATTGATGAAAAATCACAAATTATCCATTTAGATAAATTGTATCATAAAACACTTGTTGAATTTGGTTTTTCTTGAACATTTTGAGAAATATTAAAATCAAAGCCAGAACAAATTTGAGATATACAAAAAATTTGGGAACTACACAAGCTTAGAAATAAACTTGTACATGATTTTGATAATCATGAAGTAATATATTTAAAGAAAAAATCTAAAGAATTCCAAGCAGAATGGAAAAAACTTTTATCAGAACTAACTTAAAATAAAAAAATCGTGAATTTTCACGATTTTTTTGTTTTATTAATGTTGTGTTAATATAGTTTGTATATACTAATAAATATATTTATATCAAACTTTAGATAATGAACTTTTTTAGAAAAATTATAGTTCTTTTTTTTATATATTTATTGAGTATTCAGCCAATTTTTGCATTTTTATCAATAGATGATCTCGAAAAAGAGATAACTGGATATGAGAATGAAATAATTATGGATGAAGGCTTAATTCCTTCAGAAGATGAAATATTTGATAATATTTTGGATTTCTCTCAAATTCAAGAAGAAGAGTTCCCATTTGATATAAAGTTTCAAAACCCGAGTTATATTCTCAATAAAGACGTATTATCAGATGAAATTTTCTGTGATGATAATTATGATGAATGTAAAATAAATTTTAAATTTACTGAAAGTGGAAAGCTAACGATAAGCTCAAAATATGAATGTTTCTTATCTTTGTCCTGAGTAACAGAGCAAAGATTGGATAATTGTAACCCAAATACATTCATATTTTCAGAATGAATAACACATTGAGAAATAAAAATCAGAGAGAAAGAGTTTCCAGAAATATTCTATTTTAAAAGACTGAAAATAACATCAGAAAAGAATAAATGACTAGATAATGGAACAGAAACAAATACAGGGATATGAGAAGAAAAAGGGGATTACAAAATATTATTTCAAAATCCGAGCTATTTAATCGATAAATCGGAAGAAAAAAATGAATATTATTGTGATTCTACAAAAGGCGAATGTAAGGTAAATTTAAATATTTGATGAAAAGATTGAAATGCGCTGGATTCTGAGAATAAATGTTTTATTTCTTTTTCTGATAAAAATATTGAAAATATTAACAGCTGTAATCCTAAAACAGTCATTTTTACTGAAAAATCTACTGATGTGAATTTTTTGATTCAATTATGAGATAAGTCAGTAAGGAAACAGATTATTATTCATAAAACTGATGAAAATAAGGAAAAACCTATAGATAGTAGCGATCTAACTGAAAATAATATTTGAGATCAAAATTCTGAAATAATTATTCCCAAAAACTTTGAAATTCAATTAGATATTCAAAGTGGGATATCTAAAGTATGAGAGGATTCATTTAGATGTGAAAAAGAAGACTGCAGTGTAAATCTTGATGTATCAGATAGTTTTACATGAACAATTTTAGAACAAAATTATAGGTGTCTGTGGAATTTTTGAACGTGAGCAATTTATAAAGCAGGAACTGAGAATAAATGTAATCCCTGATATGTGAAATCAACAAAAGGAAAAACACAGACATTTACTGTGCAGATTATGCAGAAAAAAAATTCTCAAGTTATAAGGGAAGCAAAATATGTGATTCTACCGTATATTCATAAAGCAAAAGTATTAAAAACTTGACCATCATCAAGTACTAATGAGAAGAATTACAAGATATTTGCTACTGAAATAGAAATTCAGTCAGGATTGAACGAAAACTGAGAATGCATAAAAACTGAGTGTAAAATTAATTTACAATATGACAGTGCTTCCTATGAACAATGCTATTGGGATTTTGATAGTCTGCAAAATACCTATTCAAAATTTATAGAGAATTGTAATCCAGGATTTATGGACATCCCAACAGGGAACTATGCTTTTCAGCTTCAAGTACAGAATAATAGATCTTGAAACAGGGAAACAAAAACTATTTATATTAAAAATAATATCAAATGAGAGCTAGAATGAGTTTCAAGTAAACCAGAATTAATATTGCAATGAAAAAAACTAGATTATAGAAAACAAGATGGAAATAATTTTTCTTGTATCGGAGTAACAAAATGTTCTATTAATTTAGAACTAATTAACAGTGATAAAAATACTATTTTAAACTGGCATTTTGGAAATTGAGAAATATTTACTTGATCAAACCCAAAATCTTATTGGTTTGAGGAGGGAATATATAAATGACATATACAGATTAAGGATAAATCTAGTGAAGAATTAATAGAAACTATAAATTTTACGATACATGTTGATTCATGAAAAACCATTATAGAACAAGATACAAAATTAAAGAGTATAGATTACTATAGAAATATTCAGATTTATTCAGTAGTTCCAAATCCCATTTGATCAGATTCAAAAGAATATATTATTCTTAAAAATATATGAGAAAATGAAATAAATTTATCTGGACTTATATTAGATGATATAAGAAAAGGGGGTTCAAAACCATATGTTTTTAAAGATATATTAATTCAACCAGGTACAAAGTTAAAAATTGATAAACAATGGTCTGGTATCAGCTTAAATAACTCAGAAGATTCCGTTTTTATTTTATATAATTGAGAAATAATTGACTCAATTTCTTGGAATAAAGTAATTTGAGAAGGGGAGAATGTTTTTCATTGAAATGAAATTCAGAAAGTCGAAGAAATTACTGAAACTACCAATCCTATGAATTGGAAAAAAATAGAACTAACAGCTAACTGAATTGTAGAAGGAAAAGATAAAATAATTAAAAGTGTTTTTCAAAAAAAAATATGGGATATTCCTGAAATTTCGTTATGGAAAAAGAATCAAAATAATAAAAAACCAAGACTTACGAAAAATATTCAACAGCAAAAAAAAGCAATTAAAATATATTGATTAACTGAACCAGAAGCTATAGTTTATCTCGAGGCACAATGAAAAATATTTGAATTTCACGCAGATGATATTTGAAAATATCAAATGAAAATGGATCAATTGCCATCTTGAAATTATAAAATAAATTATAATTTGTTACTAAAATCAGGAGAACTTATTTTAGATGCTTGAAAAAAAGAGGTATCAATTTCAAATAAATACTTAGCCAGTTTACAAGATTTGCCAACCAAAAAAGAACAAATGTCAGATAAAAAGAAAGAAAAACCAATAGCTAAAGAAAAAAATTTATTACAGACTGTTCCAGATATTTTAAGTCAAAACCTTCCAGCAAAGGAACGTTACAATCCAGAAACTGAGATGGTTCCTAATTATTTATATTGATTATATTTTATTTTTATGTGTATAGGATTATATTTGGTGTGAAGAAAAAATAATTTTTGGAAGAAAAATAATCTTGCTTTTTTAGAAAATACTATAGACTAATTTCACATCTTTTAATAAGGGGATAAAATAGGTGTCAAATACACATATACATGTAGAACATAGAGATTTTTTAATTTCATCTGCAAAAAATGCTCGAAATTTAGGGCATCATGATTTGCAGGATGATGAAATTATAGATTTTTGCAATCGTATACAGTCAATAAGTTTATCTCAATTTGCGGGGCAAAATGCGAAACGAATCAATATACTTTTAGCATCGGATAAATCAGATTTATTAATTTACCCAAAGCTAGAAAAAATTCCAGAAACATTATTGCTAGCGCTTCATGAAGACCAAAAGAAATCACGAAGTAAGCCAAAATTGAGAGTAGATTTAGGACCAAATAAAAGTGCTAAACTATTTATGAAACTATAATGTATAAAAAAGATTGATATTGTAAAAAATATTTATACAATACAAAATGCATATTGCAAATAAAAAATGGACCTCAAAAAAAAGGGAGAGAACTATGCAAAAAGATAACGTTAAGTGGCTTAAATTTATCTCAAAGAGCACTGAAATTATTGTAGGAGTTGCTCATCGTTCGATTGATAATCGATATATAAATCGATATGTAATATCGAACGGAAGCATGCAAATTCAAGACAATACCAGCAGCGCTGATTCTTTCGAAAATGCATTACTACAATTTTACCCAGGAATTGACAGAAAGCTTTTGGAAGAAGTGTCTAAACCTAGTGACTTTGATGATTTAAAAAAGAAGTATGAAGCAACACTTGGTACTGATTTTAAATGCAGAGCATCTGCGTTAGTTTAAGCATTATAAAAAAGCGATACACCATAGGTGTATCGCTTTTTAGTATGATCATAATATTTTTATCTCATGTGTAAGCTCTTTTAATTCTTGCAAAGATTGTTGGAAATTTTCATCACATTCATTTGCTTCTAGATCTACCCAAAACATATATGAAAATTTATCCTTTAAGCTCGGTATACTTTCAATTTTTGTTAAATTTACATTGTTTTTAGCAAAGGCTCATAGGCAATTATATAAACTCGCAGCCTTATGTTTTGTTTCGAAGATAAGCGATATTTTTCAAGATTTTTCAACATATTCTATATCAGAATTATTAGAAGTAATAATGAAAAATCGAGTAGTATTTCAATTTTGATCTTGAACTCAATTTTTTATCATATTTAAATGATAAATTTCTTCACAGAGCTGAGATGAAAGTGAAGCAATTCATTGTTTTTGAGAATTTTCAACATATTGAGCTGCTCATGCTGTATCAGAAAATGCATGGGCTGTAATATTATTTTTTTCTAAAAAATTATGACATTGAGCAAGTGCTTGTGGGTGGGAATAAACCGTATGAATATCCTCAATTTTACTTTCTCTTGATAACAAGCAATGTTCTACTGTTGTATGAAGTTCTCAAATAATTTTGTAATCATAACGGAGAAAGTTATAAATATTTTCATGAATATTTCATGCATAAGAATTTTCTATTGGAAGAATAGCTATATTTTTATGGTCTAATGATTTCCAAATATCTGAAAAATTATCATGTCAGATAAATTCTCAAATATTTTTAGATAAATTTTTTATAGCATTTTGTGAGGTAATATGGCTATAAGACCCGGGAATTCATTGATAGTGAATATTCATGATAAATAATTATGTGTTTAGAAATAAGTTAGTATGTTTTTCCAATAGTCTCATCTTCGTTACTGAAAAATTCTTTTGGAGCAGGTGATAAAATTGTATGAGTTTTATTACTAATCGTATCTTTGATAGAGTTTGCTTGGAGAGAAATTTTTCATTTTTCTTTCATGCTATTTATTTCATCTGGTTTTAATCCAGGAGTTTTTACGAATGACATAATTGTATAGTTATAAATATATAAATGTTTTGCTTAGGTAAAATATAA
Organism: uncultured Candidatus Altimarinota bacterium; assembly: GCA_913055215.1. Classification (GTDB taxonomy): domain Bacteria; phylum Patescibacteriota; class Gracilibacteria; order BD1-5; family UBA6164; genus CAJXJP01. The sequence continues at coordinate 7,201 of CAJXJP010000061.1, forward strand.
TTATTAATTTAAATATTAATGATTTTTTAATAATTATTTTCTTAATAAAATATTAATTTTTGTATTTC
>CAJXJP010000062.1 GCA_913055215.1 uncultured Candidatus Altimarinota bacterium
ATCAATATAAAAAAATAAAATTAATAAATTTATTTATGGATTTCACAGAAAAAGTAAAAGATTTTATAAATAAAAAATCTGATAAAAAGAAAATAATTGTCATTTATGGACCAACATGATCTGGTAAAACTGACATGAGTATTGATATTGCCAAGCAACTTGATACAGAAATTATCTCAACTGACTCGAGGCAAATCTTCCAAGAACTAAATATTGGGACATGAAAAATAACAGAAGAAGAAAAAAAATGAGTATTTCATCATATGATTGATATAATTTCAGCTGATACGGAATATTCTTCATGAGCATTTAAAAATGAATCAGAAAAAATTATTTCAAATCTTCATGAAAATAATAAAATTCCCATTTTATGTTGAGGAACAGGATTATATATAGATAGTTTGATATTCAATTTTAATATTCCAAAAGTTCCAGCCGATGTTTCATTGAGAGAACAATTAGAAAAAGATGCTGAAGTACACGGAAAAGAATATATTTATAATAAATTATGTGAAATTGATCCAGAATATGCAAAAGAATTACATCCAAACAATTTGAGATATGTAATTCGTGCATTAGAGGTTAAGATTCTTACATGAAAATCTAAGCGTGATTTTCGTGAAGAAAAAACATTAAAATATGACGTACTTTTTCTTACTCCATATATAGGTAATAGAGAGCTCCTATATAATAGGATAAACAAACGTGTAAAAATGATGTTCGATGAAGGCTTAATTGAGGAGGTAAAAACTCTCCTTGAAACCTATAAAAAATCAGATTTTTGAATGAAAACGATAGGATATAAAGAAATTGTTGAATATTTAAATTGATTTTTAACGGAAGAGGAATGTATTGCGATGGTTCAAAAACATAATAGAAATTATGCAAAAAAACAATTAACTTGGTTCAGAAAATATAATAATTATATAGAACAATAATCAGATTTGTCGACACTAAAATTTGTAAAAATATTCCTCTTTATGATATGATAAAGAGGAATATTTTTTTATTGAAAAGAATGGATAAGTTATTAAAACCAATTTTAGATTTTGCAATTAAAGTAGAAGCGTCAGATGTACATATTTCTGCGGGAAAACACATCGCGTTTAGAGTACACGGAAAATTAGAACCAAAAAAGGAAGCAGGAATTTTATCAGAAGATAGTTTAGAAAGAATATTAGAAACATTTTTACATAACAATACAGATAGAATTCAAGAATTTCATAATTCAAAAGAGTTAGATTTTGCCTATTTACATGACGGTGGTACATCTTTTCGTGTGAATGCCTTCTATAGGCTCGGAAAAATGTCTTTTGTCCTAAGAAGAATCTCAAATTCAGTTATGACTATGAAAGAATTAGGACTTCCTGCTGCAGTTAAAAAATTTACAACGGCAAAACAAGGGCTTGTTCTTGTTACATGACCAACAGGTTCATGAAAATCAACATCTATGATTTCACTTCTTGATGAAATTAACAAAACAAGAAATGAACATGTTTTAACTATTGAGGATCCGGTAGAATATATTTTTGAAGATAATAAATCAATTTTTTCTCAAAGAGAAATTTGAAATGATACAACAAGTTTTGCAAATGCACTAAAAGGTGCGATGAGAGAAGATCCAGATGTTATTATGATAGGGGAAATGAGGGATGCTGAAACCGTTCAAGCGGCATTAGAACTTGCTGAAACAGGGCATTTGGTTATTTCAACACTTCATACTTCAAGCGCTGTACAAACTATTTCGAGATTATTAAGTTTCTTTCCAACAGAATCACAAAATGCAGTTAGAGAAAAATTAGGGGACACATTAGTTTGAGTTTTATCTCAAAGGCTGATTAAGAAAAACGGATGAGGAAGAGTTGGGATTTTTGAAATGATGTTTATGACAACAGGGATTAAAAACTTGGTCAGAGATGGAAATATGAATCAAATTTTCAGTAGTATCGAAATGTGAGTAAAAGAAGGGATGATTACTATGAGAAAATATGCAGATGCATTAAAAGAAAAAGGAATTGTAGAAGAATCAAGTTATTCTGATTATTTCCAAGATGATAGCCAATTTTAAAATTAATAGAAAAATAATTTTTCTCGCTCTGAAATTTTATTTTATTTTAAGAATGAAGTATACTATATATATAGTGTACTTTTTTTATTTTAAACACATGAAAGCAAAAATAATTATTTCTGTTATCAGAGTCCTGGGGATTATATTTATCCTGGGGATATTTTTGTGTTTATCTATAAATGCTTATGTGCTTTGAGTTTCTAATGCGTCAATCTACGATAAATATAATATTCCAGAATGATATCAAGTATGATTGATTTTTTGAGCGAGTGTTCGTCCAAATAAAGAACCTTCTGAGATTTTAAAAGACCGTTTAGATACGGCAGTTTTTGCCTATGATAAATGACGTATTGAACAAATTATAGTATCTGGTGACAATAGAACAGAGCACTATAATGAACCAATTGCGATGAAAAACTATCTCATGAAACAATGAATAAAAAAATCTGACATATATGTAGATTATGCCTGATTTGATACATATGATTCAATCTATAGAGCTCGTGATGTATTTCAGGTTGAAAAATTATTATTATTTTCACAAAATTTTCACCTACAAAGAGCTGTATATATAGGAAATGGTTTGTGAATTGAAACAAAAGGAATTTCAACAGAACTTCAAGTGGATTCGTATAATGAGAGAGAATTTTTTGGAAGAATAAAGGCATTTCTCGATGTAGAAATCTTCCGTTCAAAACCAAAATATTTATGAGAACCGATTCCTATTATTTCCAATGAAGATATAGAAAAAGGAAAACAAGATTTATTTAATAAAGAAAAATAATGAGTAGCTTACAGAAGCATATTCCACTATTGATAGTTATTTTATTTGTTTTTTCCATGCCAATGGGCTATAAAATTGTAGACAATTTTATGCAGCAAGATAGATGTTTGGATAGTGGTGGTTTTTGGCAAAAACACTTAAAAAAATGTAATCATGATGAAAAAGATTTCTGCATTTATAAAAAATGAGAATGGAATAATAAAACAAATAGCTGTGACTTTCAAGAGAAAGAATTTTAAAAATTTAAAATCCTGGGATACTAAATCAAGAATATGTCAATTCATAATCTTTCACAAACCAAAGAAAAAATGATAGAATTAAGTTAATTAATTTCTATTATTTTTTTATGAAAAAAATATTATTATTCATCCTTTGTTTTAGTTTATCTACAACTTGAGCTTTTGCTGGATATAAACTTGAAAATGGAGCAAAAGAAGTAATGAAACGCTTTGAATTTTCACAAAAAAAATTAGACAAGGAACTGACAAGAAAAGAATTGGTGGAAACTTTATATGATTGGTACGATGATTATAGAAAAGAAAGAGGTTTATATGTGAATTATGAACAATCAAAAATTCTTGATAATGAAAAATATTTTACAGATGTAAAATTATCTTCTGAATTTGGAAAAAAATTAGAATATTTTACATATTTAGGAGCTTTTTCGAAAAATGAAAAATTTTACCCATATGAAAAAGTAAATCAAAAAACATTTTTTATTGTGATGAATAGACTCAGAATTATGTCGAGTTATCAACAATGTAAGAACTTAAAAATTTGTGAAAAAGAAGGGGATAAAGATACATATTTTACAAAATGAGTTTATTATCGTTATGTTTCTAAAATTTTTGATAAAAGTTTAAGAAAATATTATGCGACACCACAAGAATATATTGATGCATGATATAAACCGTTTTTAACTCCAAATTATTATTTTCCAGTAAAATGACAAACACTTAATGGTTGTTATGCATTTTCTGTGAGAAATACATTAAAATATCAATACTGAATTGGGATTTATATTCCAAAAATCGAAAAATATATAAAAAAAGAAGGGAAACAATTATGGAATTATAGAAATATGAATCAGTTTGATAAAGTAGTAAATATTGAGAGAAGAATGTATTGGTCACTTGATACTGTTATGAATTCACTTCAAGTTGGTGAACCTGTTTCTATTGTTTATTGGTGGCATTATACGGACTGGAAAACGGGTGAAAAGAAGAAGGTAAAACATATTGTTGCGGCTTATAGTTTTGATGAAAAATGACTCTGGATTGCAGAAACTATTTCTGCGCGTAGAATGAGAATTTCATATGATGAGATTTTTGATAAAAATGGTCATGCAAAAGTAGGAAGAATATTTAAATATTTCTACAACCCGAAAGAAAACTGGACTGAATCACAAATAAAACTAGAAAAAGAAAATAATTTCTTAGCCTGAGAAAAATAAAAAAATATTTAATTAAAATAAAAGGAGAATGAATAAAAAAATTACGATAGCACTTATAGGTATTGTGTGAATTATCTGATTGGTGATTTTCTTTTGAACTGAAAAAGGACTTCCTCAATGTAAATCTATACAATCAAGTGAAAAATGATGATATTGTATAAAAGGCTCGGAAATCCGATATAATTATTGTTACACCTGAGGTATGCCTATGGTGCAAGACTGTAGTGTCCTTACTCGTGATAAAATTCAAGTTGCAGATGGTTACAATATTATTGATGAAAATTACATCATAAGTAACTCCTCTGCATATTTAGCGGGACAAAAGTTAGATCCTTATATCCATAATCCATGAAAAATCAGGGTAATAGACAATAGTGAATATATTTTTCAAGAACAATGACAGTGAATTCAAACGTACTTAAGGGATGACAATTATTTTTATACAAAAAAAAGTGAAATAGAAATAAAAAACCAAGATATAAAAGTTTATTGAGATTTATTTTCAATATGAAATGACATGTATTTTGCTGATGCTTTGTGAGATATGTATAGTCTATGAGAAACATATAAAATTCCATATATGAAAGCGGAAAATTTCAAAATATTATCAAGGTATCATGGGTATGATGGAAAATATTTTATATCGTTTATACGTTATAATGATAGGCATTATCCTTGAAATATAGATTTATTAGAGTGAAATTTCAACAATATTGAAACTACATTATGAGAATGAATATTTAAACATGATAATTGATTTATAATCTGTTATAAATGATGTGTAAATATATCTAAAACTGAGAAAGGTTATATTGAAGTTGAGAATATCTTAGCTCAATTATGAAATGGAACTATTACAAGAAATCATTGAACATACTTAGCCTTTAAGCAATATTCTGTTTTAAAAAGATATAAACAGGTTATAGAAGTACTAAATAATTGAAAAACCAAAGAAGATTCTCGTTATATAATACAGCTAGAAAATAATTTAAAATGAAAAGAATCAAATGATTTTTTGATATCAGAAGAACTTTTAAAGTATTCTTGATGAAAAAAACCATATTATACTGAAAATACTTCAGAATATTTTACTGCAGGAAGTGTCTTGTTTTCTGATAACACTAAAAGAGAGCTAGTATTGGTAAAAGTAAATCGTTACGACAAAAAAAACACAATTGATGAACTGTACTTTACATTTATCTGATCATCTCCAACCTTGTTAGTATCAATTTCAAAAATATCTATTCCTGATTCTGAATTTGATTATGCAAGATTAGAAAACTCTTTTAGGTTTAGTGGTATTTGAATAGAGTTATGAGAAAATTTTGAAATAAAAAAAATAGAAGAAGTTACAAAAGAAGAAAAAGTTATTAATTAATCTAGGTAAACAATTTCTTAGCCTGAGAAAAATAAAAAAAGAAAATCTTAACGATTTTCTTTTTTTATTTTAATTTCTAGATCTCAGTAATAAATCAGATTTGGCTTTGTAGGCGTTATATAATGGTTATTATTTTTTTCATATTTTTATTATTTTTAATAAAAAACGTGAGATTCTCTCAC
>CAJXJP010000063.1 GCA_913055215.1 uncultured Candidatus Altimarinota bacterium
CATTATAATTATTCTGTTTAAGAGAGTTTTAAGAAAAATTAAAAAAATAAAAAAAGACTCGAAGAGTCTTTTTTTATTTTGATGCATCTGTAAATATTTTTTCTAATTCATTTGAATAGTCAAATATATATGCAACATCTGGTTCTATGAAAGTATTAGTTTCTGCTACTGTAGAATTCGCACTAATAAGCAGTTTTTTGTCTGTATAATCTATAGTTTTTCAAGAATGATCAGCATAATAGAGGTTAATTTTATCACCTGATTTATAATCACCTTTATAGACTGACATAATTGTAGCTGAACATTTTAATCATTTGAAACTTATTCACTCAGCATCATTATCATTTGAAATATTTTCACATGAGTTTAAATTAACTGAAGCAGATAAGTCTGTATTTTGAATATTATTTTTAATCATTTCAGTCGGTGGTAAACTTTCTTTAAAACTATTATAATAATTTTTCATCATTTCTAGTTCTGGTGTTTTGGTTCCATTAATTTCACAGAAATAATTAACATTATCTGTAGTTCCACTTATTCCTCATAATTCTTCACAAACAGCTGATCAAGTTTTCATTCCATACTCATCTGATTGATCTGAATGATAATACCCATTGTATTCACAGATTTTAGGGTAAGAATTTATTTCAGTACCTCATTTTTCAATACATTCATCATAAGATTCAACATTAAATAGTGTCGAACAAGAACTAAGAAAAAAAACAGTAACAGTAATACCAAAAATTATTTTTTTCATAAATTTATTTTATACTTATTTAGTTAAAATTTTAGAATATGTTTTTTGAGTAACAAATCCGCCTAGTGAGCATAAAGCTAAAACCATTAGTAGTCATACTATTAATGCAATTGTTTCAGGTACTCAATAACCAAAAGCCATCATAAATCATAATCAATTGATAATATCTAACGGGCTAACAAATATTCCTCCAGATATAAATAATGAAATGATTACATATGACAATGTAAACCCAATTGCAAATACAGTTAATTTATCGTTTTTCATAAATAATTAAATATTAATTAAAGTAATTTCATAATAGTTAATTATTTGAATTTTAGTTGAAGTTCAAGAATTTATTAGAAATAAATCATTGTCTTCACATAAACCTTGGATTTTTAGAAGAAATAACTTCTACTTTTCAAATTCCATATTTATTAAAGTTTTCTATTACTTTTACAGTATCTCATTTTGAAAGCCATGCATTTGTATATTGCCATGAGCGATCATATTTTAATTGTACAGAATGTACTGATACTTTATAAATTTCAGAATCAGAATTATCAGATTCAATTATTTCATTGTCAGTAGAAATATTTATATTTGATGAATCCTCTCATTTTTTTTGTTTATCTCATACTAATTCCTCTTTTGAATTTTTATTATCAGTATTATTTTCGTTATTAACTTCTGAATTTTTATCAGTGTTATTCTTAATAACTAATTTATCATTAGTACTTTTTTTAGATTTTTTGTATAATTTGTTAAAATTATTTAACTCAGACTTTAATTCTGTAGCTATGTTTTGTTTAATGATTTTATTATTAGAATCTTTATAAACAGAAATGAATCATACAATAGTATTAAAACTATCCATTAGTTCTTGCTTATTTTCAATAGAAATTCTCTTTTTTGAAATCACCTTTCAAACATGCGTTAAACTATTATTTTTTTTGAAATTTTTAATATTTAAAACTTTATAATTTCAAACATTTACATAAAAAAGATTCGTTTTTACAGATTTTATAATTTCTTGTTTTTCTGAGATAAGATTATTTTGTGTTACTACTTTTTCAAAAATTTCAGATTTTATTTTATCTTCTTTTTGTAAAGTAATTACTGATTCATTAAGTTCAAAATTATCAAAAGAGTTCGATAAATCACAAGTTTTTCATAGATTTCAATTTTTACAAGAAATTCCTTTTTTTCTATAAAATTTATAAATTCAAGAATCTCATTTCTTACAAACTAGTTGTTGATCAAGACATATAGAGCGGTATGAAGAACCTCAGCCTCCTCATCAAATTCAAACTCATCAACCTGATTCAGGTTTTTTTCAACATTCTCAATCTATTGTGCTATCTGTATAATCTCAATTTTCACAAACATCAACTTCAGTAGGCCAAACAACCTCTTTAGTCATTTTTACTGATGGTTTATTCAAATAAGAACCATATTTATCAGTTTTACAATATCCATTTCAAGTCGAAATAAACAATGCTGACTCAACTATAGGATAATTGAAACTCTTAACTTGAGCAAGAGCTTTATCTGAATAATTCATTCAGATCATTTTTAAATACTCGCTATAATCCAATCCTACTGCGTAAGATAATGATATCAACATCCAGTCATCATTAGTAATGGCATTAAATTCATCGAGAGAATAATTTGAAAATCAAATATTATTTTTTTTATTTTCCCAATCAGATTTTACGAATGCAATATTTCTTTCTAAAATATGAAGTCTTGCAAGTAAATGCCAACCATCTTTTAGCTTTCATTGTTTTTCAGCATGCATCATAGCTTGTATAGTAACTGAAAATTGCTGACTCCATCCTGAGTTACTCCAGAAATTATCTTGTAAGTATTTTAACGCGTTATCATGATTTTTTGACTCTTTTACTGATTCAAATAATAATTGAAATGGAAGAGATTGACAAACCGGGTCTCATTTTGTAATTTTATTATACTTTGACTTTGTATAGTAAGAGTAAGGGTTTGTTGTTGAATGTCATTCAAAACCAGTAAATCTAAATCTTGATTTTTCAAGCCCATGACCAACTTCATGTATATCGCCATGACCAACTGGAGAAAAAGCCCAATATGCATCATATGGATTTCATGAACATCCATAACCACATGTTGCCTGATCTGCATTCATATGTTTCACTTGATCTATGTTATAAATATTCAATTTATTAATATGAGCAAAATCATGGATTTCATCTACGATATCAATTCAAGGTCATTTAAATCAAGCAAGAACTAATGGGTAATTTGCTATATACTTAGTAGTTGCTGCTGCAAGTTTTTCAGGAGTTTTCCACTCTCAAATTGACTGAACCATTTTATTTAACTGTGAATGAACTTCAAATCCTGGAGTTGAAATTTCAGCCCAATCATATTCATTTTTTTCTAATTTATTTGTAAATGAATCATTGTCGTTTATTGATTTCCAATATGCATGTTCTCAAATATTTGTAAAATCAAGTGCCACATCTAAATCATTTGAAGAAAATTCTACTTGAATTGGTCAGCCATAAGGTGATGTTAAAGAAATAGTTTCTCATCTTTTTATTTCAATATGTTGTGATTGTAAAAATTTTGGACGAGAATATCAATTTTTTTGAAATTCATGTGTAGATCATGAACGTTGAGAGTTTATAAATATCTTAACAATTACATCTGAATCATCCCTTCTTGTAACTGTGAAAGTTTCTCCTGGTAAAGCATACACTCAGGCTGAACGAAATGGACGTTTTGATACTAAATTTAGACTTTTATTTACAGGAGTTATGTGAGAAAAATCACTACGGCTAAAATTTCATAAATCATTTTGAACAGGATTATATCATCTGAAATTATATACTAAATGATCTGAATAATACGATTTCATAAAAAGATTATCATCCCCCGTTGCTTTATTCATTGGGAATACAGTTTTTTCACGATACTTATCTGCCAATAAAATAAATAATTTTTGTAAATCATAACCATTTTCTTCAAAAATATTTATTTTATTTCTATCAAGTTGATCGATTTTAGATTTTAATGAATTAAATGTCGATTTTAATTCTGGATATCATGGGACATTTCCACATCGATCGTTATTTTCTCCTTTATTTCATTTGCTGTCTTCACAAACAGACCAATCAAGGTTTAAGTCATTATTTTGAAAGTGTGTAATCATTTTTAAAATATCCGAATCTGCTTTATTGAGAATATTAATTTTTTCAGCAGGATCAAATCATTCCAATTGTAAGTTCTTCCAACGATTATCCCATTCGTATCAAATATCAAAAACATCAGAGAAAAGTTTCTTTCATAATGGTTTTAGATCTCAATCGTGGTGAATGTATATAACTGGAATTCATCCTGATAAAGCTCAATTAATAGAAGATATTATTGATTCTAAATTATCAGATTCTGAACTCAATTGTGAAATTATAATAAGGTCTGTATCATTTGTAATACAGTTTGCTAAATTAAGATTATCACAAGTATTTTCTTTATTATAAGTTACTGTTCCTGTATAATTTTTATCCAACCATTCTCTTGTTTTAGACTCATCTCTAAAATAATAACTATCGTCCATATGCGAAAGAAGCACATTGAATCAAGTAGAAGTTTTTAATGAATCATTTCCAGTTAGATAAGATAAAGTATTTTCAAGAACTCATTGCATATCACTATTAATTCCATTTCTAAATGGATTTCATCAGAAAACTACATATTTACCTCAAAGTTGATTCTTTCAAAGAACTGCTAAATTTTTTTCATAAATAGTTCTGCCTTCGATAGTTACTGCATTTGCTGTCAATAATTGTGAATTTCTATTAAATTTATTATTAACAAAAAATGTTGCTGCATCGTGTGTAGGATCCCAATCTATATTTACAAGACTTGAATTATCTCATTTAGCTGATCCGTCGTTATTTAAATTGAAAATCTTAATTTTCTCATTTTTTAAAATCCCCTTTTTTTCATTTATTTTATTAGAAATAGCTGAGAGAATTTCTATTTCTTCAGCTTGGTTAATTTTTCAAGTACTGAGAGCTAATTCGATAGAATTTCTATCTGTTATATTTACCGTAATACTTTCTGATTCTGATGAATGTACTCAATCTGAAGCAATAACTTTAAAAGTTTGAGTTCAAGATGGAAGCACTCATTTTGTAGAAATCTTTCCTTCATTTGAAATAGAAAAATAACTATTATTTGAGAGTGAGTAAGAAATAGTGTCATTTTGTAAATCTATTGCAGAAATACTAGAAATAATAGTTCCATTTTCAGTCAAATAAGAAAGAGTGAAATCTTTTTTATAACTAGAAAAAATAGGTTCGTCTTTTATTGTTCCATAAATTTCAACTTCTGCTATATGAAGATTTTCACCTGTTCTTGCTTTTACAAATATAAATTTTCAATTTTTTTCTGTATCAAAAATGAAATCTTGTTTATCTGCTGTATCTTTCAAGATTCAAATTTCAGTTCACAATTCCATTCATTCTGCAAAAGGTTTATTTAAAATATATACTTTTGCATCTTTAATTCTTCCAGTCCACGAAGAGCGTGACTGGATAGAAATTTTTGAAATTGAGATCAAACCTGGAACTTCGATTTGTAACCAGTTATTTTCACTTGAATCTGTGTGATTATATGTATTTATATCTCCATCAATTGCGAGACTCGGTTTTCAATAATAGGCATAGTTCGATTGTGTTCATTGAGTAGCAATTCAAAAATTTTCAGCCAAATTTACTCAAGTATTTTCGGCATAAGTATTGATAAAAATACTGAAAAATGAAAAAAGAATAGCTCAAATAAAACATAATAATTTAGTATTCATATTTTTATATATTTGTAGATAATTTTTTATAAAAAGATTATAATAAAAAATATAACAAGAAACAGTTTTTTTATAAAAAACCGTTTCTTGTCGAAAATAAATTTCATATAATAAAAAAATAAAACCTATACAATATAAAGATCGGA
>CAJXJP010000064.1 GCA_913055215.1 uncultured Candidatus Altimarinota bacterium
TATATATTGTTCCTTTTTGATTCAGATAGAAATAATTTGAAAATCTATATCTTTTATTACTTGATTTAAACTATCATAAAACTTTTCTTTTATTTCTAAATCAAATAATATCTTAAATGCTTTTTCACATTTTCGTATATCTCTACTATGAAGAATAACCTCCGTAGTTCAAAAAAAATCAATTTTTAATTTATTTACTTGTTCGTTTAATTTTTTATTTTCTTCATCAGAAATAAGGATTCCACACAATAAAAAGTATGGAAAATCCTGATTAATATGTGAAAGTGAATGATCTCATGTTTCATCTACGAAAAAGTTATATTTCATTTCTCCGTTTTACTTAATATATAAACTTTCTTGTAACTCATAATACGCATTTCTTAAGTCTTGAATTCCTCAAAATTCATTTGCAATTTCTCTTGCTTCTCATTTATTAAAAAGCTGAATTTTACTTGCTAATCAATCTTTTCTAAATTCTGAAATTCAATCTCTTACATAAAGAGTAAGTAAAAATTCAAGAAATTCTTTTGCTTTTATATTTTCATATTTTCAAACAACATTTTTACCATAAATAGATCTTTCTGATCTATATTTGATTTCACTCCCATATGATAAATGAGCTAATATATCAAATATATCACTTCATTGAGCTTCAAACATATTTTTTAAATCTTCTATTTGTTCTGTATCAAGTCAAATTTTAGCAAGAGACTTTAAAAGCTCTTCTCTTGTTTCTGGTTTAGACCATAATATTCTCAGTTGATGTTCATCATTATAGAAATGTGGTAATTCTCAGATTATCTTTTTTAAGAGATCTTCACTATTGAGATGTTTTCATGAAACTGGATCTAGGTATCTTGTTTCTATATCTATAACTTTTAACTCTCTATTATCAGCAAGTCTCACTCTTAGTTTTTCTTTTGGATCATCTCATCAAGTTTCTCATTCTCATCATACAAATTGTTTCTTCACCTTTTCTTTTTTTTCTTTTTCTTCTATTATATATTTATCATCTACGAGATTTTCTTCTTCTGCTCATCAATCCCATAATTCATCTCTGAAATCATTCGTAGCACCAACAAAATCAAGAATAGTGAAATAATCCTTTCATTCAAAAACTCTCGTTCATCTTCAAACAATTTGTTTATATTCAACTATACTTCAAATATTTCTTACAAGTACTATATTTCTTACATTTAATGCATCAACACCAGTTGTAAGCATTTGAGAACTCGTAAGTATAACTGGAATATCTTTATCATTATCTTGAAATCTTTCTAAGAAAGTTCTACCATTTTCTCATTCATCACTAGTAACTCTCACACAGTAATCTGGATCAGATACTTGTTTATATTTATTTATACTATCTCTTATTCTTAAAGCATGTCATTGATCTACACAGAAAATAATAGTTTTATCCATTTTATTATTCAAATTTAAAATAGTTTGAGATATTAAATCAGACCTTTCATCTATAATAATCTCTCTTTCCATGTCTTTCGTATAATAAACTTCTTTTTTAGCTTCTCATGCTACTACAGTATCTCCTGAATTTAAAGATAGTTCATCTATATTGAGTTTGATTCTTTTGATTTTAAACGGAGTTAAAAAACCATCATCAATTCAAGCTTTTAAGCTGTATTCATAGATAGGTTTTCAGAAGTATTTATATGTATCTACATTATCATCTCTTTTTGGTGTAGCGGTAAGTCATAGATGTATTGCACTGGTAAAGTATTTTAATATTTCAGCCCAGTTTCCATCATCTTTTGCACCTCAACGATGACACTCATCAATAACTATTAAATCAAAGAAATCTTTCGGATATCTATTATAGTAAGCCTCTATTACTTCTTCTGGATTTTCTTCATCTGCTCATCATACGAGAGCTTGGTATATAGCAAAGAATATATTTGCATTAGTTGGAACTTTTCAACCTCTTTTTTTAATTTCAGTTCAATTAATTTTTATGATATCTTTTTCTAATGGGTTGAATGTATTCATAGCTTGATCAACTAACACATTTCTATCTGCTAAAAATAATATTCTTGGTCTTCTTACTCAAATACCTTCTTTTGACCACTTAGCCATAAACAGTTTATAAGCTGTTTGAAAAGCTATAACAGTTTTACCTGTACCAGTTGCCATTGTTAAAAGGATTCTATTTTCTCAGTTTCAAATAGCTTCCATTGTTTTATTGATAGCTATTTCTTGATAATACCTTGGTTTTTTATCCGATAATAGAAAAGGTTCGTTTAATAATACTTCTTTTGTTTTATTAACTTCTGTATGAACTTTATTATATAATTCTTCTGGACTAGGATATGACTCAATAAAAACTCACTTTCAAGTAAGTAAGTCAAATTCATAGGTTTCTTTTCAGTTTGATGAATATACAAACCTTAGATTTAATATTTTTCAATAATCTTTTACTTGTTCTAATCATTCTGTTGGAGCTAATCATTCTTTTTTTGCTTCAATAAGTGCAAGATTACTTCATTTATGTCTTAATAAATAATCAGCAAATTTTTGAGGTCATCTTTTATTTCATAATATTTTTCTCCCATCAGTAAAAGAATATTCTCTTTTAATATTATGAGCTTCCCAGTTGCTATTTTTTAGTTGTGGGTCTATATAATTCGCTCTTGTATCTGATTCTGAAATATTCATAAAGAAAATGACATAAAATTAAATTACAATAAATATACGGATAAACTATAGATTGTCTAGTATAAAGGAAAATTCTTATTAGATACATTACCTATGTTACATGTAACTAATTATGTATAATATTTCGATTCCCTTTCCAGGTACCATAAAAAAACAAAAAAACTCATATATTTCTATATGAGTTTTTTATTGTGTACAAACAAATGCCCCTGAATCCCCTTTACAAAATTTTCATTTTTTCTTTGCTACTGTCGTTAATTCAGATAATACTGAGCTATTTCCAGTCACAAAATCATTTACTTTTAGATGTGATTTATATTTTTCTATTACAGTACTTACATCAAATGGTTTAGCAAAACCAAAATTATCCAGTTCTTGAATAGGAGTATTGTATAAATCTGTAAGTATTCCTAATTTTTTTCATTGTAAATATGGAATTTTATCTCTTGTCTCTAAATCACGAAGAGTATTTCATTCAATTCATGGGATACTAGACTCTTCTTCTAAAAATCACATAAGTTGAAATGTAGATTTATTTTTCAATAAATAATATGTATAAAAATTTCCATCATATGGATCTCTCATGTCATTCTTATGACCTAATTGTTCCAGAATATTTTCTCATAAAACTCATTGATACGCAAACGTCTTTCCTCATGATTGTATTTCAACTGTATTTTCAGGTAATGATAAATCATGTTTTGCCTGATACGCCGTTAAATCATTCGATAAAGTTTTCAACTGAGTAATTCTAGTCGTATCTCTTACTCATGTTATTTGGCTTCAGTAAACTGTATATCCAATAGTTGCCAATATTGTTAAAAATGTAACTACTGTCATCATTTCCACCAATGTGAATGCTTTGTTTGATATTTTCATATTCAATAAATATTTTAAATATTATTTTTTCCTAATAATAAACTCCCTCTAATTTTTCTTCGTTTCCATGTCATTGTGCACAGAATTTTGAATATGTTATGATCGAATTATTTCTACACGATCATGCATTTTCTGATAAGATATAGAAATTTGTTGATACTGGTTGCGAGTTACTCCGGGTATAACATCTTGACTTGGTCATATCTGGATCTTTTGTTAAAGAAAATTCCTTTTCTCCATCCCAATATTTTATATCATTCAACATTGGATAGCACCAATCTCATCAAACAGCTGACTGCCAAGGTCAATTATCAAAATTCATTAATATCCAACTCTCTCATGCTTTTAAGCAAATTTTTCATGAAGGACTATCAATAAGTGCTTGATTTGTATTTCATCTATAAAAAGTTGATTTACAATACTCATCAATGTTATCTGCTTTTTGAAATGGGCACTCTATTATTCATCTTTTTCCTGTACAATATTTTCAGTTATTTTTATCAACTTTTTCTAAAAATTTTAAAATATTGAAATCTCAACTTATAGAATCCTTTGTATTAAAATGTACAGTATAAGTATCTACTGTTGAAGAAATATCTATATTTCCTAGAGTTTTTACAGAATCAATTTCTTGGATAGGAGTATTAGTCTCATCTGTTAATATTCATAAGCTATCTCATTCAAAATAAGGAAATCTTCCCACATATTCATTTGCATATGAATGATTCAGAAGATTAAAAGCTACCGTTTTGTCTTTCTCGAGAAATCCCATTAATTGATAATTTTGTTTTGAATTGGAAACATAATAACTATATGGTTTTTTATCAAGTGGATCAAATCCTTCTTTTGAATATTCGATGGCTGAAAGTGTGTCTTTTCACATATTTCACTGAAGTCAAAGCTCTTTTGATGCTGATAATATTTTTACATAATTATCTGGTGATGGAAGTGGATTTTTATTTCTATATATAATTAATCAACTTGAAATTGCTGATAATTCTCAAATTCTCGCAGTATCTCGTGCTCAAGTCAAATAGCTGCTGTACGAAACAAATCATACAGCAGCTAAAATAGACAGGATTGTAACTACCACAAGTAGCTCAACTAATGTAAATCCTTTATGTAATTTCCCCATAATAATAATGAAAAGACTATAATATTTCCATTATAAGACCTTCTGGGTTTTTTCAAATTTGTTTTATAATTTTCACTAAAACTTTATCGCCATCTTCTGCTTCATTTTTTCTCCCCCCAGCGATAAAAATATCTCCAGATTCATCTTCTGGTAATACAAAACCAAATCTTCCATGGTCTTTATAAAGCCCTTCTTTTAATACTTCTTCAGAATCAAGAACTTCAACTACAACTGCTTCTTTTTTTCATTTAAAATCGATAACTTCTGCTTTTACTCTATCTCAATCTCTTGCTCCATTTTTCTTTTTTCCGTATACAAAGTATCCTTTTTCTAGTCCAACAACATCAATAAAACCAAAATTACCGTCACCTCATGAGTAAACTCATTCAATAACTTCAATAATTTTTCTTGCTTGTTTTTGACCATTTAAAACATTAATAATTTTTGCTTCTGGTTTTTTTCCTTTGTATTTTTTCAAAGGACGAATTTCTACTTTATCCCCATCTTCTGCATCCTTAAAGTTTTCTTTATTAATAAAGAAGTCTCCCCCATAGTCTGACCTATGTTCAGGTATTACAAATCCAAAATGAGCATATCTTTGAAACTTCCCTCTGATTAATTCTTCCATAAGTATCAATTATAATTAAAAAATATCCTAAAAATTATAATGATTTTTTAAAAATTACAACTTTAATTTCGCTCAACTAAGCGAAATTAAATTTGTTATACATAAGTGTTGACATAAGAAATATTTATTTAAATAAAAATATAAATCAGTGAGATCGGAA
>CAJXJP010000065.1 GCA_913055215.1 uncultured Candidatus Altimarinota bacterium
CAACATATATTCTCTGAGCTCCATCAATTCTTACATCTGATTTAAATGAAACAGACCTTTTAGATATTATACATGCAAAAAAACTCGTTTATAAAGGGCATAAAAATCTTCCTGCTTCATATACAGGCACAATTTATAATGTGGATTGAGGATTTGATTTTGATCCATCAACTATTATAGCCTTTGAATGAGATTTAGCATCAGTTGATAATTCAACACTTGTAGATAAATTGCAATCTATCTATACCTGATCAATAATTACTGAAGAACCAGATATCGAAGTTATTTTTTCTGAAAATAAAGATTTAACAGCCGATATTATTCTCGGAAAAAAACCAAAGACAAGTTATTCGAGTTCATCATCTAGCTCGTCATCAAGCTCTTCAAGCTCAAGCAGCTCCTCTGGAGGACCTGTTTGGGCGCCTGCTGATGATGGGACATATTGGATTCAAACAGCTCCTTGATCACTTAAACAAATGGAAGTTGATAGAAATGGTAATTATTTTCTTGCCTGACATTTTGGAGATTCTTCAAATATGCTTTTTTGAACGGATATAAGTGCCCATAAAATTGATACAAAATGATATTTAGCGAAATTAGATAGTTCTTTGAATTTACTTTGGGTAAAAATATATTCTGAAAATGTATCTAATATCTATTTAGAACTTTCTGACAATAATGATGTTTATGTTTGATTTCAAACAAATTGACAGTCTATTTTTCAATCAGCCACAACTCCTAGTAACCATATTTATAAATTAAATAATAATGACGGTTCGATTGCTTGGTCAAAAATTATCGCCTCTACAGAAAAATTTAAGGCCTCTACAGATAAATTATGAAATCTCGCATATGTAGATAAAACCCAAATGATGGTATATAATAATAGTGGTATTCAAACATTTCAAAAATCATTTAGCGCATATTCTGTTGATTCAATTGAGCTAGATGGCGAATTGTATATCTGATATATTCCTACAGATGATACAAAACTCGCATTAGGGAAGTATAATATGACAAATGGTGTTGAAATTGTAAAAGAAGAAATACAAACAAATAGCAACTTATCATATTGAGATAGTTATAATAACTGAGACCTTAAATATATTTGACCAATTAGGAAAATTTGAAACGATATATTTACTTCAATATACTTAGGAGAGAGTTTAACTATATTCGGAATAAATCATACATTAAGTGATTGATATGATTGGGATAGTTATGCGCAAAAGGTTGTATTTTCCCTTGATTCAAACTTAACAGGACTTTGGGCAACTTCAATCCCAGTAAGTGATTTATACTGACGCTCTGTTGGAAAGGTAAACGATATGGAAATTTTTAATAATCACATTTATGATACATGAAGGCTTTTATGAGATTGCATAAGTACAAGAGTAATGAATTTTACAAGCACTTCCACTGCATGAGATTTTAAATATAATACTACAACTGATTTTGGTGTAAACAATAACTATATGGGAGCTTGTGGTAAATCTATTGAAGTCGGATCAGATGGATTATTTATTGCTTGAAACTATGCTGAAAGCATGTCGGTTTTATGAGTAAGTTTAACAGCACACAGTCCTGATTCAAGTAATGATGATTTTTTCATCGCAAAAATAAACCCAACTACTGGGGAAGCAAAATAATATAAATAAAAAACAAAAAAAACTCCCTTCGGGAGTTTTTTTGTTTTTTTACTTTCTAAAGCTTTCTAAAATTTCTCTAGCAATATCCTTTCAGCCAAGACCAAATGCTAATCCTCAAGCGATTGTAGTCATTGATATGAATCCGACTAGAATAGTATTTATGATAAACTCATCAACAACTTTTGTGTAATTGAGCACCAACATAAAAGTGAAGAAAAGTATAATTATTTTTGCTCCGGTCGCGATTATTTTACCAGTTTGTTGTTTTGCTAAATTGAATGTTTGAAATACAATATCATGGATAAAATTTGCAAATCTCATACCAAAGAATCAAATTAAAATTCATACAAATAAACTTGGTAAATATGCCAAAAGATCTGCTAAAAATATTTCTACATCTTTTATTCAAATATGAATAATTGAGAAACGGAAAAATATTAAAAATACATAATAAGAAATTGATTTTGCTATGATGATATCCCAATTTAATTTCTCAATTTTTTGTTTTACTTTATCCGTTTCCGTTTGATTTTTCTCATCTTTTGATTTTTCAGGAATTTGTGAAACTCAAGTGAGCCTATCAATTAATACAATTAATTTTGTTTTTCTAAACGTGTATTTTGTTAATTGATATAAAATTATTGAAACAATAAGTCCGATAAACAATATAATAAATGCTCAAAGGAATTTAGGGAAGAGAACATCCACTTTTAAAATAATTTCATTTTGTAGTCTCATGATGACTTCTGATACTTCAATATTAAACATAAAAAATTTTGTTAAATATAATATATTTAAGGATATCTTTTTTTTTCAAAAACTCAAAAAAATTTGACTTATCTTCAATATTTTATATACTCCCTCATGCAAATTACATACGCGGGGGTAACATAAAAGAGTGAGTGTACTAAGGCTTCAACCCTTGGGTGTGCGAGTTCAAACCTCGTCCCCCGCTCCAATTTAATTTGCATTAAAAAAAGATCAAGTCGCTTCTAGGCTTGGTCTTTTTTTATGGATTAAATTTTTTTATAGATTTCTAAAATAATAAATCTTGATTTTTCATTAAAAAATCTTATAATTTCGCAAAATTTCAAAATATATTATTAAAAAATAAATATTATGGCAAATAGTCACGGGTTAACTTCGAGAATTGTAAAAAAACAAGCTGCTGCGAGAAAACTAGCAAAAAATAAAAAATCTGCTTTTCAAGTTCATATTGGGAATGAAAATCCTCAAGCAAGAAAAAATCAAAGTTATAAAGCGAGAACTCACTACTTACAAAACAAACAAAATTTCCCTAAAAAGAAATTAAAAACAAAAAATATTGAATCACTAATGGAACAAGGGATTATTGATGATAGAGGATTTTTTGTAAAAGGTAAAAAGAAAAACTTTATTACAAAATCAATGGTTGATAGTAAAGGTTTTGATTATTATGGAATGCCTAGAGCTGCGTAATTCAAAAAGAGCAAAATTCACTTTTTGTTCTTTTTTTTAGTTAAAAATTATTATTAAAATTTAAAAAATGAAGTTATTTTTCCGTTTATTATCTATATTGTGACTTATTTCAACTCTTGGATTAATTTTTTGATATTTTTATTTATGAGATATTGAATTATTAAAAGACTTTTTATATACACATAAAGAATTATTATTTCCTTGAAGTTGAGAATCCAATGAATTAGATAGGGAGTTTGTATTTATAGTTTCCTGTTTTGGGTCATTGTTCTTGTTTATTTGGGCATGACTTATGTCTGGACTTATAAAAATGATATTTATGCCACTAATCATGGCTTTGATTTTTTGAAGCCTTTGATACTATTTAGAAGTAGTAAGATTTGGTTTTTATATAGCGGCTTCTGTGAATATAATTATATTTTTTGTTCTTTTTTCAACTCTCCCGAGTTTTTCTCAACATTTATGAATATTCACAAAAATTAAAGGCAGATCCATTAGAAAACTAAAAGAAGAATGAATTGAAAGAGAAGGGGAATTTATTCAAGTTATCACTGATTATAGTATAAAAATTAATAATCGTCCTGCCCAAAAGGCATTAATAAAAGTAATACATCCTATTACTTGAGTTGAGCAAACTATTGAATCTGAAAGATCTTTTGATCCGTACTTTGCGGTTTGAATTCCTACAAAAATACCTGTGTATTTTGATAGACACGATGAAAATAAGTATTTTTGTGACATAAACAAAATCAAATAAAAAAATCACTTATCGTGATTTTTTTATTTGTGAAAATATTTATTTAAAATATAATCTAAAAAATATTTTTAACGAACAATAATGCAAAGAATTTACTTATCGGATTTTGATTCTCAAAGCGAAATAATCCAAATTAAAGACACTGAAATTATTCACCAACTTACTAAGGTTTTAAGATCAAGAATCGGAGATAAAATAAGTATTTTCAATGGAAAAGATTCTCAAGACCATATTTTTGAAATTATTGAACTGGCAAAAAGAGAAATCTCTATCAAAAAAGAATCTCATTTAGAAAATAACTCTGAAATTTCATTTGAGCTATCACTTTATAATGGAATGCCAAATAAATTAGAAAAAGTTGAATATATGCTGCAAAAAGGGACGGAAATTGGTTTTACTAAGTTTTGTTTTTTCAGAACTGAGAGAAGTCAAAAATTAAATCTTTCTACTAACAAGATTCAAAGACTAGAAAAAATAATTATAGAAGCTGCTGAACAATCAGGAAGAGCAAAAATTCCTGAGCTTATTTTTGAAGAGGATTTTGATATAGAACATCTTCCTCAATGAGAAAATATTTTTTTCCACACAAAAAATGATAAATCAATAGAAATTAATAAAATTGATCCAAAAATTGATTCAAAAATAAATCTTTTTGTTGGCCCTGAAGGAGGTTGGAGTGACTCAGAAGTTGAAATTTTAGAAACTCAGACTCACAGAGTTCATTTAGGAAATAGAATTCTAAGAACAGAAACTACATGAATTGTAACAGGATTTTTCCTCATACAAAAAAGCGCGTAAACGCGCTTTTTTTATTATGAGATTTTTTTATTCAGAATCAGTATGTTCGTTGTCCTGAATAAAAATATCGAAATGGCTTTCAATTCTTGATAGCCGCTTCAGCTGATGAGAATCGAGTTGTCCCTCTTTGTCCCAGTCATGCATAAGTCGATATTCGTTTTTTTCATTTCGACATATCTCAACTTGATGCTGAAATGACTCAGCAGTTTGTGTTTTCTTAATCCAATAAATGCAGTCGTCAATAATCTGACGATATTCTACCACATCAATATGGAATTGATATGGATGAACTTCACTTTCCACAACTGGATTGAGTCGGTCATTTGCCCCGACTCCACTTACAAAAAATAACACAACTATTGTTAAAAAAATTCTCATAATTACTCCTTTTTTCCCCGAAAAAACAAATAAACTATATATAAAATATAGATTTAGTCAAAAAAATAAAAACCAATTGGTTTTTATTTTTTTTCTACTGTAAGGTTTA
>CAJXJP010000066.1 GCA_913055215.1 uncultured Candidatus Altimarinota bacterium
TCACAAATGCGATTGTTCACAAAACTGCTAAAATAGTGATTACCACTATCAGTTCCACGAGCGTAAATGCTTTTTTAGTCATACTTTATTTATTAATAAATCTAAAAATGCCTCCTTTTTAGTATTTAATTTACGTATTTATAATATACAAATTAGATTTTATTCAAGTAAATCAGTATGTACATAAAACAGAAATTATGAATAAACAAAAAAACACCCGATTGGGTGTTTTTTATAAATCGTATTTTAATCTATCAAGAGGAACAGCTTTTCCAGCAATCATTACTTTTGGAGAAACCATTTCTTCATCGTTTCCTTCAAAGAAGAAACTATTATCACGATCTTCAGCTTTTAAAATTAATTCTAATTTTTCTTGAAGAACTTTCATAACCTGCATTTTTTCAAGTACATCATATACTCTCATCACAGCTTCTAAGTTTGTAAAGTCTGACATACGAACAATTTGTTCTAGTCTTTCCCCTTTTGCTTCAAAAGTTAAATCTCAAATATATGTAACATCAACTTTTTTCGGATCTTTTACATCTTTCAGATCATAATATTTTATTTCATTTATTTCTTCAACGTAACCGTCTTGTTTAATAATTTTTTCTCTTGAATAATTATCAATAAGGAAGTCAATTAATTCTGGAATTCCTTCTCCTGTTGCTGCTGAGATAATAAAAATATTTTCTTTATCAAATTTTTCTTTAAATTCTGATAAAATAAAATCTTTCATTTCATCATCTAATAAATCTGCTTTTGAGAATACTACAATTTCTTCTTTTTTCGCAAGACCAGCAGAGAAGAATTCAAGTTCTTTACGGATATTTTCATAATCTGTAAATACTTGATCCATTCTATACATATCTAGTAAATGAAGTAAAACTCCAGTTCTTTCAATATGTTTTAGAAATTCGATCCCTAAACCTTTTCATTCTGAAGCTCCTGGAATTAAACCTGGAACATCTTCAAGAACTAATGATTTTCATTTATGATCAAGTACACCAAGATTTGGTGTAAGTGTTGTAAATGGGTAGTCCCCAATTTTTGGTTTTACATTTGTAACATTACCAATAAGTGTTGATTTCCCAGCTGATGGAACACCAATAATACCAATATCTGCAACAAGTTTTAATTCTAAGTGAAGGTCTCTTTCTTCAGAAACATCTCAGACTTCAGCAAATGCTGGAGCTTGTCTTGTAGATGAACAAAAGTGAGCATTTCAAAAACCCCCTTTTCCTCATTTCGCAACAAGGAATCTTGTATTTTCTTCATCAAGATCGGCCATAACATCTCCTGTTTCTTGATCTTTTACGATTGTACCAACAGGGACTTTTAGGATAAGATCCTCACCATTTGCACCATGACAAAGTTGAGTTCCCCCTCCTTCACCTTTTTGTGCTTTTAATATTTTTTTATGACGATATTCAGAAAGTGTGTTTAAATTTACATCCGTTTCTAAAAATACATTCCCACCGTTTCCGGCGTCACCTCCCCGGGGTCCTCATTTTGGAATATATTTTTCTCTTCTCCAAGAAACAAGACCGTCACCTCATTTTCCTGAAATTACCTTAATTTTGACTTCATCTATGAACATCGTTGATATTATTTTAATAATTTAAATATTTGGAAGGATTGTAGCTATTTTTTTTGTTTTTACAATAGGTAGATACTTTATTGATTATAGAAAAATTGCAAATAAAAAAAAACTGACCTTCGTCAGCTTTTTTTTTAATCTTTTTTTAATAGTTCGTATATTTCTGAATAATTGTCAATATCAAGCAATTTCATTTCAGTTTTTCCACTTCAAACTGTGTAAATATTTACGATTCCATTATTAAAAATTTTATTTATAAACCCTTGATTTTTTTGTATAAAATTAAATTTATCATACAAAATTGTTTGTCTTTTTTTATAAATAATCCCTGAACCAAACACTACTCTATTTTTTTCAAAAGAATAATATTTTACTTTTATTATCCAAATAGTTAAACCTATAATTGGAGCAAATACTGCAGCGACTGCTAGAATTAAAACTGGTGAAATGAATCCGAAATAAACACAACTTATAATAAGGAAAAGAATTACACCAACGAGGCTGTTTCAAATATCTTGTCTTGATGAAGTAATTATTGTTCTATCAATTTCTTCTTTATTTAATACTTCGTCAAATTTTGTCTGGATTCCGAAAACATCTTTTACAAATGGAATTTTTATAGAATTTGATATAATTGAAATATTCTGTTTATTTTTTGTTTGAACCATTTGCTCCCCAGCAATATTGAAAACTAAAATTCATTCATTTGTGAGTGGATATTTCGTCGAAGTTATTCCTTTCACATGTCTTAAAAGTGAATAATTTTTTACTACGATGAAGAATCCCGAAATTGATTCAATAAAATCATTATAAATATTTTGAATATAACGAACCTTGTTATAGAAAAATACTTTATAAAAATAATGCGCAATTACCAAGACAGCAAGAATTATAAATGACATGATGATTCCAACAATTTCAATATTTTTATAAATTAATATTGCCAGAATTACAGCAAAAATGATTACAACAATAATAGATGTAAAAATCATTGATTTGATATAATTTTGAAGATTAAAATTAATTGGAACTTCTTGTAATTCTCATTCTTTTTTAATCCCAACTTTTGCTAAAATATTTTTTTCAAGATCAGCTGTTTTTTTAATATTTGAAAATTTGATTTTTGAGCTAGAACCAATAGATAAGAAATCAATACTACATGTGTTAAAGATTTTATCTATTAGAGATTCTCTTATTATAACACTTGTGATTTTTTCAACACTAAATGAGTTATGTTTATTCGAAAGAAATTTAAATTGCATTTCAATACTCGAAGTATCTATGATAAATTTTGTAAATAATGCCTGAATAACTAATCAAACACTTAAAAATACAAATAATGGAATAACTCCTCCTATCATAGGAGTTGCTTCTTTTGGTAAAATTCCAAATCATAATACAACAATAATCAAGATAATTGAAATCGGTCAAACAAGAGTTCTTAACATATCCATTTTATATTCCCCTTTGAATTCTTTATCATAATTGAGTGGTTCTTCAACTTTATCTTTATAACCTATAAGTGAATTTACTTTTACTTTTTCCCCTTCTATAATATCTTTTTCTTCCATAATAATTTGGTCTTTCAGGTATTTGATATTTTTCATCATTTTTTCACCTGAGATCATATTTTTAAATGAAACTTTATTATTTGATCATTCTGAACTTACGACCACATCATGTAATCCGAATATTTTTGAAAAGAAACTTTGTGTATTTTCAGTATCAGTAACTTTTTCCATTGGAAGGAATGAATAATTTTTTGTTAAAAATCCTTCTGTATAAAAAATTGAATCTGTAAAAATTTCGTATTTTCTTCTTTTTAAATCTAAATATTTAACCACTACCAAAGGAATAGCCATCAGTAAAAATATCCATAAAGATGCCCATACATAATCATTATCGATGTTTTTTGTTCATTCATAGATCCCTAAAATAATTGCAGGAATGATATAATACGAAATTAACAATAAAGAAAGGATTTGTTTCACAATTTCTCCAACTACACCTAACCAGTGTGGTTTAGTAGTTTGTACCAAAGTATCTGCTTGCAAGTGGAATCCATTTTTTTGCATTCTTCCTTGAAGATTTTGATAAATATCCATAGTTCCTTCTATGTTTTTTAGTCTGATTTTTGATGAACTACTTCATGCTGTTTTAATGATTAGTGTTCAAGTTTTGAATAATTTATATTGCACAAAACCTAATACAGATGAAACTTGTGTAACTTTATCTAGATTGATTTCTATGGAATTATCAGAAAAAATTGTTCCATAATTATGAATAATTTTTCTGTCTGTAATAGTGTAACTTTCTTTTTTATATTGAACTAATACGTAATAATATAAAAATGCTGCAAAAAGAACTATTGGCGTTCCAAATCAGAATCATTTCATTGGGTTATCGAAAATACTTACTAATACAATAGTAAGAATCCCCATAATTCCGAAAAATAAAAAGATAGGATTTCATAAAAATACAAAACTGTTTTTATGTGGTTTTATATTATGATCTTCTTCTTTTATAATTTTTTTAGTTTCTTCTTTTTCTGATTTTTTTAGATGTAGAGTGAAGATTTCTCCACACCCAGAACATTTAGCTTTTTTCCCTAAATTATCTTCATTTATGTCATAACTTTTACAACAATGAGTACATTCCACCTTTATCATAGCATGTATTTATATAATAATGTATCTATAGTATACGAAATTTCTTTATTTTTCAAAAAATCGCTATATAATCTAGAAAATCAAACTTTATTTTTTGTATGACAATTTTATGAAATCGATAAAGCTCCCTATAGAAGATGATGAAATCTTACCTCATCGTCCAGATTATAAATGGGCTGGGCAAATGTTATGAATATTACTAAGTCTGTTAGCTTGTATTTACTGAGCATTTTATGTAACAGCATATATTATAATATGAAACATGACCCTAGAACAGGAAGATAAATATTTTTCTGATGTTGTAATGTCATGAGAATGATATCGTGATTTTGATAAAAGTACGCTAGAAAATATTCCTGAAGAGATTAAAAATGCAAAAATTTTTATTCAAGATGCTTCTGAGATAAATGCATACGCAATTCTTGGTTGAAATATTGTTCTGACAACTGGTTTATTACATCATATTAAAAATGAAGAAGAACTCTTGTTTATAATTGGGCATGAAATGAAACATATTCATAACCGTGATGTTTTAGAAGCATTACTTATTGATGTCCCAATGAGTATTACTTTAGCATTTTTATGATTTGAAGGTTCTGATACATTAAAATACACTTATGATATGGCTCTCAATCAAGCCAGTCAGTCAATTGAATATGAGGCAGATCAATGATGAATAGAATTAATAAATTCTTTAGAAAGAAATTTAGAATGTA
>CAJXJP010000067.1 GCA_913055215.1 uncultured Candidatus Altimarinota bacterium
CCAGGACCTTCTCCTTAAAAGGGAGCTGCTCTACCAACTGAGCTAATAACCCATAATATCACGATCTTTAGAAAACTGGAAATGGTGGGTCATCCGGGGCTCGAACCCAGGACCTTCTCCTTAAAAGGGAGCTGCTCTACCAACTGAGCTAATAACCCATATCTGCTTTCTAAAGCTCGTGTATTGTATGAAAAAAATAGTGAATTGCAAACTTTTTTTGCTTTTTTATACAATTTTTCTTTTTGCCTTTAATATAGCCTTTTCTAAACTAATTATATTCGTAATTGTATTCCCTTTTACAACAAAATATTCTCCATCAATAAGTTGATCATTTCTGTATCTTACAGGAAGCCCATTATTGATTTTTGCTAAAATATCTTCTCCAAGAGTAACAAAGTTTTTATCATGAAATAATTCACGTGTACAAAATTCTTCTTCTTCAGAAAAATCATCTAATGAAACTCCATCAGTTACTGATAAGTGTCCTATCTTAGTACGACGCAACATAGTAATATATCCTCCCGTTCCTAGTAATTCTCCTAAATCATTTGCGATACTACGAATATATGTTCCCGCAGAAACAGTAGCTCTCATAGTTACCGATGGATATTCAAATGAAAGAATTTCTATTTTTGAAATAGTTGCTTTTCTCATTTTCATTTCAACTTCTTTCCCCTCACGAACAAGATCTACTGCTTTTTTTCCTCAAATTTTTAATGCTGAATATTTTGGAGGTACTTGTTCTATATTTCCTGTAAATTTTTCCTCTAAAATTGCTTGAATTTTTTCTTCAGTAAGTTCGTTTTTAAATTTTTCTTGTAATTCTTCAGAAATATATTGAATTTCTGTTTCTTTATCAAAAGATTCTGTTATACCGTTTAGTTCAACTGTAAATTCATATTCTTTTGTATCTTTTTCAAAATGTGGAATTAATTTTGTATAATTTCCCACTGCAACTAGTAATGCTCATGTCGCTAATGGATCAAGAGTACCTGTATGTCACATTTTTTTCATGTTTAGTTTTTTTCTCAAATCACGAAGTACATCAAAACTTGTGATTCCCTCTGGCTTATCAATAAGATAAAAAGCATTAATAGTCATATGTTCTTGGTGAATTAAGAAATCTTGGAGTTGTGTCAATTCCTAAGTTTGGATGTTGGAAAGAGAAGTTTGAAAATGAAAAATATCCAAGATCTAATAAAACTTTCCCTGTAATATCTGAATCTTTAATAAAGTTTGTCGCTTTATCAAATGAACAAGAAGAGAAACAATCACGAGAATCAGTTGAGTGATTTCTATTATCTCACATAACAAAGTATGATCCTGCAGGAACTAAGTATTCCTTTGCTTTATCCGCAATACGAACAAATGTTGATCCTGAATTAGATTCACTTAAATATTGTTCATCTAATAGTACAAATTCTTCTGCTCCAGCTCTTTTTACAGAAACTAAGCCGTCTTCAATTCTCACAGTATCTCCTTCTGTCCCAATGATTCTTTTTAAGAAGTACTCTTTTTTGTCATTTACATGTGGTTTAAACACAATTACATCTCCTGCAATTGGTTTATTAACAAAATATGAAAATCTATCTACAATGATAAATTCTTTGTCATAATATGATTCGTACATTGATTGCCCATTTATTTGAAAAGGCATTACAAAGAATGTTCTAATGATTAGCACAATTACAACAATAATTGTTAAATCTTTTAAAAAATCTAGAACTTCTCCCGTAAAATTTTCGTTTGATTTCAAAAAAATATTTTTACACAAATAAAGAATTGCAAACATTATAATAATATATTGATAAATGCAATAAAAAAGGATATTTAAGAGGAGAACTCTATTTTTAAGAATGTCAAAAAAACTCTTGCAAATATAGCAATGTGAGTAAAATGTTCACAATTATTAAACAATAACTAATTGGTTGAATTATATGAATTTAAACACAAGAATTACAGGTCCTGCAGGACAATGAGTAAATTCAACAGTAGATATTATTTCGAATCTATACGCAGAGCTAGGATACGATGTAATTACTGATATTGAATATGAATCGAGAATAAAATGATGAGTGAATTATTTTGATGTAAATATTTCTGACTCATGAGAAAAATATTTAACAAAACATTGTAATATTATTTTAGCTTTCAATGCTGCGAGCCTTGAAGCACAACTTCCCGCTTTAAAAAAAGGAGGAACTATCATTATTAATAATAAATGGTTGAAAAAAATCACATCTGATATCTCAGATTTTCAAGTCCTAGATTTAGAAATTTCAGATAAATATGACAATACGTACCTTCTATGAATTTATGCTCTATTTCTTCAAATAGATATAAATGTAATTTTAGAAAAAATTGAAGAAGTATTTCTAAAAAAATGAGAAGAAATCGTAGAAAAAAATATAAATATTGTTAAAAATATTTTTGAAACATATAAAATTTCTCAAAAATCAGAAATTTCTATAAAAAATATCTGAGAATCTAAAAAAATAAATTATTGAAATAAAGCACTGACTTATGGAGCAATCGAAGGTGACTTAGAATACTATTCTGCTTACCCTATGACTCCTGCATCAACTGTTTTAACAGAAGTTATCAACTCAGGTAAAGTAAATTATTTACAAGCTGAAGATGAAATCTCGGTTGTAAATGCATGTTTATGAGCCAGTTTTACTGGAAAAAGAGCTATGTGTGGAACATCTGGTTGAGGATTTGCTCTTATGACAGAAGCACTGAGTTTTGCTGTACAAGCGGAGTTTCCTATTACAGTAATTCTTTCTCAAAGAGCTGGACCAAGCACAGGAACACCAACATATCATGAACAAGGTGATTTAAACTATGCATTAAACCCTACTTTTGGAGATTTTGAACATGTTGTTCTCTATCCTTCTAATTTAGAAGAAGCTTATAATTTTGGTGCATTGGCATTAAATATTGCTGACAAATACCAAACTCAAGTAATCTTATTAATGGATAAACAAAGTTCAGAATTACATGCTACTCACGGAGAATTTGCAGTACCAAAAACTGACAGAGGTGTAATTTTAGAAAATCCACCAGAAGATTATAAAAGATATGAACTTACAGAATCTGGTGTTTCACCAAGAGTAAATGTTGGAACAATAAACTGAGACTTTATTGCAACAAGTTATGAACATGATGAATACGGAGCAACTTCTGAAAATTCAGAATTAAAGAAAAAATTCACAGAAAAAAGATTTAAAAAATTACAAAATTTCTTTGAAAAAGAAGGAATTTCAGGATATGAAATTATAAACCCTTCTGCAAAGAAAATGATTATTACATATTCTTTCACAAGATACACTGCCGAACAATTTGTAAAAGAAAATCCAGATTATGGTCTTATTATCATAAAATTCTTAAAACCAATTGATGCAAGACTGAGAGAAGAAATTATTTCAAACAATTATGAAGAATTAATTTTTGTCGAATCAAATTATTCAGGACAATTAGAAAAATATCTCAGCAATGAACTTGGATTGAAATTTATTCCAAATCTAAAAATTTCAAACATGAGAAAATATGACCTCTTCCCTTTCTATATAGAAGATTTTAACGAATTATTAAACAGATAAACTCATGAGAACTTGATTAACAAATATACAATGGTGTCCGGGGTGTGGAGACACACTTATCGTGGCAGCAATTAAAAAAGCATTCCAAGAACTAGGAATCGAATCGCACGAAAGAGTAGTGGTTTCAGGTGTTGGTTGTAGCGGAAAAGCGAGTCAATATATTGACGGGTACGCTGCCGAAACTCTTCACTGAAGAACTTTACCTTTTGCTACTGGGGTTAAAATGACCAATCCAGAATTGACCGTTTTAGCAACTGGTGGTGACGGTGACGGATATGGAATTGGGATGGGGCATTTTATCCACGCATGTAAACGTGATTTAAATATCACATATATCGTAATGGATAACGAAAACTATGCTCTCACTACAGGTCAAGCGAGTCCAACAACTCCTATTTGAGCCAAAACAAAAACAACTCCAGATGGAAACACTTCAACACCTTTTGATCCAGTGGAAATGGCAAAACAAGCATGATGTCGTTTTGCTACATGGGCTGACTCAGTAAAATTTGCTGAAATGAAAGATATTATCAAAGAAGCTATCAAACATGATGGATTCTCTCTGGTAAATATTCATCAAGCATGTCCAAGTTATAAAAGATGGTAGTATGTAATATAGAATTATGGAATTAAAAGAAAAAATTATCTCAATTTGTGAAGATAAAATTCAGAAAAAATGAGAAAATGTATGAGTTTCCTTCTATGCATTTTTTGAAAATAAAAATAAAGATCCTGAAACTCTTATGAAAGCTGCAACTTGGTGGATTGAAATACACAAACTTGATCACTTTGAAAAAGCAGTCAAAATCATTGAATTAATAAAAAAACACTGAATATAGTGTTTTTTTTTGCATCTAGACAAAATATGTGTTTTAATTATAAAGAATTTATTAAATTACAGGTCAAAATATGATAGAAAGATTTATTAAAGCTTATTACAACCTTTTTGATGAAAAAATCGGAAACGGTACAAGCATTGTCTGTCTGATCGCACTTATTATTGTATGTGTGGGATATTTCAAGCCCGATGAAGCTGGAGCTGCTGAGTTCAAAGTAAACATCCTTGAAACCCAAACCATGACCTGAAATGAAACAACTCTCAACAAATAAAACGAAAATAAAAAAACACCGCAAAAGCGGTGTTTTTTTATTTTTTAATAAATTTTTGGATAGTATTTATAATTTCAGAATAATTATCTAATAATATAAAATGTGTTCATTCTTTATAAATAAGTTGTTCACTTTTATCTGAAATTTTTTCAAATACAGATCGGAAGAGCGTCGTGTAGGGAAAGAGTGTAGATCTCGGTGGTCGCC
>CAJXJP010000068.1 GCA_913055215.1 uncultured Candidatus Altimarinota bacterium
TAATCTATATCAGACTATAAGGTAATTAAAGTAATAAAAATATAAACTACAGTTAATATATAGCCCCCATTGAAAAGAATTAAATTCGTAAAGTATTTCAGTTGCAGTTGGTGGGGGTTATTTTTTATGGTAAAAAATATATAATTGGAAAGTAATAATTGATAGTCTGCGACAGAGGCATATTTTATATCTAAAGAAGTGAGTTTATATTATTGCTATAAAAACTAGCTTGATTTAATAGCGAAAATTACTGATTTATCAGATAATATTCTATGAAGAAGAATTTCTAAAACACTCTGATCAAGAGAAAACTTCGAATATATTTATGTAAATAAATAAAAAATAGCAGAAATTAAAACTCGCAATTAAGTATTCTTGAAAAAAATCATCTAGTACATGGTTTTAAGAATAGAAAAATTATAAAAGATAGTTGTTTACATTCATTGAATAATTTTTGATTGTATGTTGGCTTTGCGTCTTTAATATTTTTGATATTTATGTTATCATGATATTTCGATGACGCTTATTGAATAATTTAAAAACAAAAATAATTATTTAAAAGAGCAAATCATTTAAAAAACTCTCCCTTTCGGGAGAGTTTTTTTGTTTAAATCTCAAATTTTGTATTTTCTAAGTGAATCATAAAATTTTTGAATTTTTCAGTTTCACTGAGGTTTTGGTTTTGAGTGTAAAAAGTATTTAACTCTTGTGTAAACCAATCAGTTGAGGAAATGCTTTCTTGTTGTTCTACGGCAAGAACCATCTCATCTGTTAATCAATGTGGAATATTTTTTCTATGGAAATCATCTATTTTAACTGTTAGTTTTCTTAATGACTCATTTCTTTCCCAAACTTTACTTTTTACCAAATCATACATTTCTTCAAAATCTTGTTTACTAATGTTTTCTGGTAACATAGTATCGTCAAGCTTATCAAAAATGAGAGATTTATTATATATATCTGTTCTGTCTTCTACTACTAAGTTATTCAATGCAAACGATGTCCCTACTCATCAGACGGCAGCAGCTAAGCTGACAGCTGCAATTTTAGATGATAGTGCTGTGAGTTGCCAGGCAGCTGTTAATACTGAAAATACAACTCATCAAATTCCAAGTGCTGCAATTATTGGTAATATTGTGAGTAACAAGACTCAAATAAAACCAACTACAATACCATTTTCAATTTTAATAAAATCTCAAAGACTATCTAGCTCTTCTTCAAATCAATCGATAAGACCTTTAAGTTCAAAAAATCAAATTTCTTCACCCGAAGCAATTCTTTCAACAAAATTTGTCATATTTCCAACAAAAGAATCAATAATTTTAAGTGAGTCTAATTTTTCTTGATTTGTTTCGAGTCAATAAAAATCTTCTTTAAATACATCCTCTATATTGAGTCATGTAAGTTGTGATTTTACTTCTGGTGGTAATTCTACTGTTTCGATTATTGAAACTAAATTATTAACTTTTAATGCAACTTCATCTTTTTTTTGCATTACTTCCTTAAAATCTTTGAAGTCAGCTAATTCATTTTTTGTATCTTGTTTAATTTTTTCAGGTTTATTAGTGGATTCATAATTGTAAAGTTCCATCATATCAGGATTTCTATATCAACCAAATTCAATACTCATAAACATAATTTTAATAAATATTTTATTTATTGTATCATTGTTTTAATTGGTGTGCAATTTTATAAATGTTTTTGCGATATTATAGGGGAATAAATCCTATTTTTAAGTAATTGTAAAAATATATTATAGAATTTGCATAAAACTGAGAAATATGAGATTATTTATGTACAAAGTAATTAACAAAAAGTTATGAAAGATTTATTACTCGAAAAAATTAAAGATTCATCTTTAATCGATGAAAATACAAAAATTTATTTATTGAAAAATTATCAAAATTTTTCTGAATCGCAAAAAGATATTATTTGTAATAATCTGAAAAATGAAGATGAATCTTTGAAAGATTTTTTATTAAACTCACTTAAAAATCAGCAAATTACATTGTACGATTTAAAAAAATCTAAAAACAATGAAAACGTGAAACATATGCAAGAAGAAGAATTACAAAGTAAAATTAAAGATACTCAAGAAATGATTCAATTATTAGATACGGTTTATTAAAAATATTTTGATTATGCAAGAAAATTTCTCTCCAGAATCATCAACCGAAATTTTTTCCTCAAACAGAGAAAATCAAGATACTCATGAATATCTTGATTTTTTGCAAGATTTTAAACCGGCAGAACTTAATAATATTGTGAATGATTTATCAGAAAATAATCCAACTTTTGGAGAAAACTTTCAAAACTTTCAAAATGATAATTGAAATAAATTATTAGAACAATTATTAAATGGACTGAATTCGGAAGAGGTTATAAAAAATGATGAATTTTTAGAACAATTTGAAACATATTCAAAAATTTCAAATAGTATCTTTGCAGGACTTGAATCAATACAAAAAAATATGAATGAATCGACTAGTTTGTCTTCAAAGTTTGTTGATGAATTTGTATGACTTTTTACAGATGAAACAACTTTTGATACCTATCAAAGCTGATTTACTATTTTATTGGAACAATCTGAGAATGTTTTAAATCGTTTAAATGAAATAGATGAATCAGAACTATCTACTGAAAATAAATCAAAATTAATCAACCTAAAAGCAGAACTTCAAGAAATTAACAAGCTTCAACTAGAGTCTACAGGATTTATTCAAATGACTCAAAATGATATTTATGCGATTCCACAAAATATTGAAAACTCTATTTATGGAGCAAAAGGAATTATAGAATGAACCATAGATGGATGAATTGCGATGATTACGAGTTCAATAGATTTGTTGATCTTTCTATGAAAATATCCGTTTTCAACAGAATATAGAGAATGAATTAATAAACAAGCTGAAGCAATATATGATTATTTAGAGTTAAATTGATTACAATGACTTTCTAATGATGTGTTTAAAGCACTTGATTCTGAGATGCTAAAAATACAAACATTACCACAAGAGCAGCAAGCAGAGGCTATTTGAAAAATTGCATGAAATATAATTTCAATGTTAGCCGTTACAAAAGCATGAATAACTGTTTGAGAAAAGCTTTGAAAAATCACTCAAACTGAACAAATTATAGCAAAAGCAGAAATTGCAGGAAATATAGCAAAAGCTAAAAAAATACAAGATATTTCATCAACGCTTTTACATTCAAAAAAAGGACTTCAAGCTTTTGATATACTTTTAAGTTGAGTTGCCGAGTCAGTTTTAATGAAATGAATCTGAAAATCTTATAAAATATTACATGCAGCGTTGTCTGATGTAAGCCTGTGATCAACTCAAAAAATTCAATTAATCAATTCTGAGATTTCAAGTATCGCAATTTTAGAATGAAATAATTCAGAAATTTTAATTAAAACAAAATATTTAGACGAACTAATAAAATCAAAACAAGAATTCTTCAATAAATTATCAAGATCTGAAGTTTGAGATTTAGATGATAAGTTAAGACTTGAATATTGAGAATATTTATTAGAAAGAAAATTATCTCCTGCACAACAAAAAGCAATTATTGATTCACATGAAACATGAATCGCAAATATTGATTGAAAATATAGTGTTTGAGACTTAAGAAAAAAGTATATAATATTAAAAGAAAATTGATTTAATCGATATGAAATTGAATTATTATTCGATAAAAAAGTTTGTGGAAGAAATGAGTCAATCGATAAAAATAAAGTTGATATAACTGAATTGAAATGAACCTATGCATTTGATTCAATTCAATGATTAAATCCTCTGGAAGCAAATAAAAGAATGGAAAGGTTCACATCTGCAATTGATGTTAAATATCTTGTAAATAATCCAAAGAGAATGGATTTAACTCTGGATATTATAGAAAGTATGAGCCGTTATATTGAAAATAATGCGCATGAAATTAGTAGATTGTCACCTCGAGAATTAACAGATTTTAAATATGTCTTTTGAGAAATGAAATTACAGGTTGATACTTTATGAAAAAGTAAGCTATTAACTCAATTTAAATGAGATTTACTGGAAACAAGA
This sequence comes from uncultured Candidatus Altimarinota bacterium, assembly GCA_913055215.1. Lineage (GTDB taxonomy): Bacteria > Patescibacteriota > Gracilibacteria > BD1-5 > UBA6164 > CAJXJP01. The sequence goes on from CAJXJP010000068.1 coordinate 4,065, forward strand.
TGAATAATTAGAAATGCACTTATAGCTTTAAATCCAAACTTACGTCCTAAAAAATAATTATGAAAAAAATCAATTTATGAGAATTTGATCAAGAAACTCAAAGATTACAGAATGAAATTGATGCACATTTATCAAAATTTGATAATGTTGATGATTTATTAAATATTGCTTCAGATTTAGTACAAGAGTATTTTGATCTAGACTTGGAACACTCGACTATACATGAGTATAAAATTTATTTAAAATGACAAATTAAAATTTATACTGATTCATTTTCCATGAGTCGTTCAGAAAAAAAGTTAATCAGAGAAGAATTACTTTTTATTGAAGAATCTTTTTCAAAATTACTCCATTATTGAGAGGAACCAGAATCAGCTGATATTTCTAATGAAGTAAAAAATGAAAAAAATAGCTTTACTAATAAAGTATTAAAAATAATAAAAAAATA
>CAJXJP010000069.1 GCA_913055215.1 uncultured Candidatus Altimarinota bacterium
GTAATATTCGTTGATGTTCCAGGATTTGGATAGACTCCTGTTTGAAGTTTTGATAATTCTAAGGCTTTTTCGATATTTTTAATATCAGTTGTTCTTTTAGAATCTCTTGAGTTTCAAACGTAATCTTGAAAACTCACAAATGCTACCGTTCATAGAACTGCTAAAATAGTGATTACCACTATCAGTTCCACGAGTGTAAATGCTTTTTTATTCATGTCTATAGATAAAAAGTTATTATCCTCTCTTTTTTGTACCTGTATCATATCGATTTATGCATTATTTCAAAATATTATTTCTTTACAACAAATAATTTATTTTATAACTTTGAAAAAATTATAAAAATATGTTAAAATATCATAAATATTCATAACAATACTATTATGGCAGATATTGGCGCAGATGTATACACACATTTAGAATACAATTCTCATCAAAAAGCAAAAGAAGTGCAAATGGAAGAAGCTTGAGAGTTATCTTATGTTTCAAAGCAAACACAATTTTTAGTGAATGCACTTTTGAAAAAAAACTATAATGAATCAAAAGGTCAAATAGAATCTCTTGCGGAAAATTATATCTGAGACGAAAGTTTTTTGGCATTTGTTAAATATAAAAAAGATCATTTAGATTTAGAGTGAAATCCCTTGGACGATTTACAGCAATTACAAGAGTTGGAAAACCTCCTAAAAGAATGAGATAAAGAAGCAAATGAAATATACGCGACAAGAGATTTTGAAATTTCTACAGAAACAAAAATTAACGACTATAAATTATCAGATTATAGTGTTGATGGAATTTGAGTCAATGGAAATTTTGTAAAATATAAAATTTTGATTGAATGAAAAAAACGTCAAAATAAGCTCATTAACTATAGAAGTAATTCAGAGTTTATTATTGAATACAAACTCTCTAGTAATGTCATGAAAATCACTGATTTATATTGAAATAATATTGTAGTAGAGCTTGAGTGACCAAAAAGAGAAACTATTGTTACATGAACAGTAACTTGAGAAAAATCATTTCAAATCAGAAAATATTTACAATGAAATAAACTCAGAGCAAACTTTAGAATTTCAGGGCAAAAAGTGAATTTAGTATTAAGGTTTGATGAATTTAGATTAGAGAGAAATAAATAATTCTCCTTTTTCTTTACAATCATTTCAAAGGTTATACAATAAGGGAAATAATTATTAACCATATCTAATTCGTGGGAATTGTTGATGAACTAGAATGAGCCATAGATATAGTCGATTTGGTTCAAAAATACTCAAAAATTAAAAAAGCAGGTACAAATTATAAGGGGCTTTGTCCATTTCCAGGACATAATGAAAAAACCCCTTCTTTTATGGTGAGTCCGGCAAAACAAATTTGATATTGTTTCGGTTGTCATCGTGGTGGATGACCATTGAAATTTATCATGGATATCGAAAATTGTGAATTTCGTGAAGCTTTGGAAATTCTCTGAAATCTCACTTGAAAACAAGTAAATTCTAATTTTGATAAAGAAAAATATCAAGCTCAAAAAAATCTATATTCTCTATATAAAGATGCTACAGAGTATTACAAACAAGCACTTTCTCGTCACCCAGAAATAAAAAAATATTTAATGGATAGATGATTTAATAGTGAATCATTTGAAACATTTCATTTTGGTTATGCTGATAGTTGAGTTGAATTATTCAATTATTTAAAATGAAAATGATATGATGATAAAATGATAGAAGATTCAAAAATCTTTTTAGATATTCGTACAAAAAAAGATAAATTTATATGAAGAGTTGTCTTCCCTATTCAAAATGCTCGTTGAGATTTTGTAGCATTTACTGGAAGAGTTTTAGATAAATGAGAACCAAAATACCTAAATTCTCCTGCATCTGATATCTATGATAAATCCGGAATTTTATACGGAATGTATTCCGCTCGTCATGCAATTACAAAAATGGATTATGTAATCGTTACTGAGTGAAATCCTGACACAATTGCTCTTCAACAATATTGATTTAAAAATTCAGTTGCAGTTTCTGGGACAGCTTTAACTGATAAACATTTATCAATTATTAAACGTCTTACAAAGAAAATATATCTTTGTTTCGATAATGATAATGCTGGACATAAAGCAACAAAACTTTCCCTTGAAACTATGAAAAACAAGGATCTAGAAGTTAAAATCATACAATTAAAATGATGAAAAGATCCAGATGAAATATTAAAATCATGAGGTGATTTTCAAGAATTTATAGAGCAGGCAGTTTCTCCTATCTGATATGTAATTTCTACAGCAGATGTGAATAACAATAGTATTGAAGAAAAGAAAAAATTACTTAAAGAACTTATTGAATTAGTAAAAACCTACTCTGATAATATTGAAAAAGATTTTTATCTAAAAGAAATATCTCTATTGTTAGATATAAATATGAAAATTATTTACGATATTTTCAACAAAACAAGAATCAAGCACTCAAGTAATGAAGAAGATTATAAATCTAAAAATGTAACTTCGAGTGAAGATATAGTGATTTGATATATTTTAAATAATCCTGAAAACTTAGAAAAAATTAAATCAGAACTTATCTTCCCTGAAGGACTGGGTATAGATTTAAAAAAATTACTTACAGAATGAGTAAAATTCTTGGAAAATATGGAACTCGCTCAAAAAGAAAGATATAAGTGAATCGCATTGCAAATTGAATTAGAATCAAAAGAGAAAACAGAAGATAATAGAGAGCAAGAAGTTGAAAAGTATATTGTATGATTGAATAGAGATAATTATAAACAGCTTTCAAAAAAACTAAAAGAAGAAATGAATATGTGAAATAATGAAGCATTACTACAATATTCAGAATTAATTAAAACTGCGAAAAAACATTGAATTAAATAAAAAACACGAAAAATTTGCTTCGTGTTTTTTGATTTAACACGAAATTAATATAAATATTAATTCTATATTAATATTTATATACATAATAAAAAATAAGTTTGATAAGTAATATTTTTTAACTAACATGAATAAAGTCATCTAAATTTAATGACTTATGGAAACAAAAACAAAAGGAAAATTTTATGAAAAGTTATAGCAAATTAGTAATACTTCTATCTTCACTGGGAATGTCTATATCGGCATATGCAGATAGAGGTTTTGTTACTGATTTCGAGATAAACGCACTAAGTAATAATACTGGTAATATCGATCAAAGTTCTAATCGAACTTTACTTGGTAGATCATGTGGACCTATGGCTTTATTGGCTGTATATAACCACTACTCAGTAGAAAACACTGGTAATGAAGCAGGATTTGTTGCTAATCAAGCGGTAATAGAGGCGGCTGTTGATCGTTTGTATAATTATATGAGAACAGCTACTAATGACAGTGTTTCTCATAATGGCTATCCAATTGATATTTCATATGAAAATGGTAATCAGTATCCAACAACTGCGATATGGGAATTATCATATATTGCTGAAAATAGGGATAATTGGAACTTTACAGCTCAATTTGAAGCAACAAGGGATTCTCAATCTGCATTAGATGCTGTTATCACTCATCTACAACTTGATCGACCCGTAATTGCATTAACAAATGGTCTTTATTTAGTTCAACATTATGTAGTTGTATATGAAATTGATGAAGAGAATGAGATAGTACGTTTTTTTGATCCATTAGATGGTGATTTTGTCACTGCTAGTCTTACAGATTTTATAGCTTATTGGGACTCTGAATCTGGAGCCTATAATTATATGTCAATTTACTAGTTTTAATAGTAGTTGCATATAATATCCAGAGCCCTCTTATAGAGGGCTTTTACTATATAAAAAAGGAATTTATGAAAAAAATATTTAAACTAATTTTAGTAATGTTTCTTATTGTTTCATGTTCACAAAATGAAGAAAAAAACCAAAGTGAACAGAAAATAATAAATAAACAAATAGAAAACGATTCAGAACCATCTAGAGTAGATAATTATTTTTGAAAAAAAGAAAAACAAATATCTGAAATTTATCTTAGAGATAATAAAACTAAAAAATCTCATTCTAAGCAAATAAGTTATGAATTAACTTTAATCTTTCATGATATTAAATGAAATAAAATTACACCAAAATTTTCAGATGATTTAA
>CAJXJP010000070.1 GCA_913055215.1 uncultured Candidatus Altimarinota bacterium
TATCATAAAAGTTTTTAATATGTTTTAAAGATTATTTTTATAAAAAAAATATATGAATTCTGATGAATCAAGAGAAATTTTAATGAAAATTAAAAATGAAATATCAAAAAATATTATATGACAAAAAGAACTGATTAGAGATTTATTAATTGGTTTATTTTCATGAGGACATTTATTGCTAGAATGAGCGCCAGGATTGGCAAAAACATTTTCAGTATCAACTTTATCTAAAGTTTTAGACTTAGATTTTAAAAGAATTCAATTTACACCAGATTTACTTCCAAGTGATTTAATAGGATCAAAAATTTATGATGTTTCTAAAAAAGATTTTTCAATAAAAAAATGACCTATTTTTTCAAATATTATTTTGGCAGATGAAATTAATAGAGCTCCGTCAAAAGTTCAATCAGCATTGCTAGAGGCAATGGCTGAAAAACAAGTGACTATTTGAGATAAAACATTTGCTTTAGAAAGTCCATTTATGGTTTTAGCAACGCAAAATCCATTGGAACAATCGGGAACTTTTCAATTACCAGAAGCTCAATTAGATAGGTTTTTATTAAAAACGCTCGTTCAATATCCTTCAAAAGAAGAAGAAAAAGAAATTTTAAAACAATTTACTCAAGAAATAAATATTATTATTGAAAAAATAATTGATGCAGACAAAATTTTAGAAATTCAAAAAGAAATTGAAAATATTACTGTTTCTGAAAGTATTTATGATTATGTTACTGATATAGTTGCTATGAGTAGGTCACAAGAATTTATTGAAAAAGATTTAATTCTCTGAGCATCGCCAAGAGCTGCGATTGCTTTTATAAAAACAGCAAAAACATTAGCATTTTTAGAATGAAGAGATTTTGTACTTCCTGAAGATATAAAAACAATGGCATTCCCAATTTTACGTCATCGTCTTATTCTTTCTTATGAAGCAATTGCAGATGGAAAAACCACAGATCAAATTATTTCAAATATTTTAGATTTAGTAACTATTAAATAATGAAATTTTATTCACATAAATGATTTACATTCGTCGAATTAATGGTGGTAATAGTAATATTATCAATTTTATGAGTGGTATGATTTATTTCTTTTAGTTCGTATTTATCATCTACAAGAGATGCCAATAGAATTTCACAAGTAGAAGTTTTATATAAATGATTGATGATGTATTCTGTGACTGATGAACTTCCAGAACCAGATAATAAAATTGATATTATTTCATGATCTAATTACATATCATATCAATGAAGTGCAGGAAAAGATGTGATTGAGGAAATTAGTTATACTTCAAAAGCGATTGATCCATACACAAAAGATTATTTTTCATATTATTTAACGAGAAATAAAAAATATGCGCAACTTCTTACTGTATTAGAAAATAATAATTCAGATTATATTTCTGGATATTTTTGAGAAACTTTTGCAAATGAAGATGATAATAAAATTTTTGTTAAATGAAGCAAGCTCTGAATTTTAACAAACGATGAAGATATTCCATTGGAACAAATTGATTCTATAAAAACTGCATGAAATTTTAACACTTCGTCAATTTATTCAAGTAATTTTAAGTCATATTTAACAAATGAAGAATTTATTAAATGAGATGCACCAGCTCTTGCTAAATTAGAAAAACTTGCATTAAAATGATGAAAAAAATGTAAAGTATCAAGCAATAATTTCTATTGTCTCAGAGTAAGTACGATAGAATCTTGCCTAGATATATTAAACAAATGAAAGAGCGTTTGAGACGGTGTTTATGAAGTAATTATCGATAAAGTATGAGGAAAAGGTAAAATTTACTGTGATATGACTACTGACGGATGAGGTTGGACTATGTTAGCAAATGCAAAAGGGGAAACAACTTCAGTATATTCTTATGATGATATACTTCATTGGACTCCGGTAAATTCAGATAATTGTAGTTTATGAAACGAATGTCTAAGTATTAGTGGTGTTCAGTTGCTAAATTGGCAATCATTACTTATTTATTCAAGATGATATAAAATAAAATGAGAAAATTGTAATGATAAGAATTTATCTATTCAAGAATATACAAAATTATTACCATTAGCTAAACCAACACAATCTAACTGGCTTGATGTGAATGTATGAGCTCAGTGAAAATGTGATACATTATCTGAAGTTTCACAAAATAAAATTGTTTCAAAAGAATCTTGAGAACCATTTGCCGGTTGGGATATTTGAATGTGAGTTAATTTCCGTTGAAATGATAGTTCTATTGAAAAATCAGTTCTTCAATACGGACCTACACTCATGCCTTCTGGTTTAGGAACAACAAGATGATGAACAAATAGAAAAATAGCAAATCATTATAATTCTGAGGAATATACTCAAATTAATTCTTGGGATGGAGCGTCAACACAGGAGCAAGTTTGGTTTATAAGATAAATATATGATTTCAAAAAAACAAAAAAAATTACTTGAGTTAAAAACAAATAACTTGGTTGAAAGTCTATTTGTTTGAAATTATGCAACAAATAAAAAATCAACAGGAATACAATTTGCAGATTATCAAGAATATGAATATTGAGATGATTCGAAAAATATTGATTGGATAGCTTCTGAAAAAGAATGAAAATTAATAAAAAGACTATACTCAGAAGAGAGAGAATTAGATGTATATATTTGAGTTTTATGAGAAAAAAATATTCATTTTTCAATTTATTGAACTGATAAAAAAGATATTTTTGAAGAAATTTTATATTTTCTTTCATTTTCAACTATTTCAAGTCAAAATAAGTTATCAGTTTTCTGGAATAATTGAAATAATAAAAATATATTTCCACTCAAAAAATCTAAAGAACATTTTGTTACTATAAATACTAATTTTTCTCAAGAAAATTTTACAGACAAATATTCGGGAATATCGCTCGAAAAGTTTAATTGAATCCCCCAGTCAAAGGGAATTTTATTTATTTTATCAACATCATTAGATGTTGATATGAAGCAACTAAAAATAGCAAAATTAAAACATGATGTAATTTTTTGTCATATTTTTCACTCATTTGAAAATAATCTAGAATGATCTGGACTTGTTACTCTTGGGAATGATAAAGAAAAATTGCATATTGATCTGGATGATGAAGATAAAAAAAACCAATATATTTCTCATCGTAGAAAAACATTAAAAAACTTTAGAAAATCAGTTATTCAATCAGGAATAGATTATTTATATTTTGATGAAAAATCAGATATTTTTTCAGAATTTTATAAATTTTTTAAATCACGTTAAATATTCAAAATAATATGAAAAAACTAATACTTACTATTTTAATTTTATTTTCATTCACTGATTCAGTATTTGCTGATGTGAGTTTAAAAATGAGCATCCCTGAAAATGAAATTGAAGTGAATTCAACTTTTCAAGTTGAAATAGAAATACTGAATGATTCTAATAATGAGTTACAACTAAAATCTTTTGATTGAACAGATTATTATGAACATCTTTGAACTTCACATTCTCAGCAAATTTCGATTAACAATGACATAGTAAATAAAAAAGAATTGATGGTTTTTTCTTTCGTTCCTGAAAAATCATGAGAATTTATTTTATGACCAGTTGTTTTTACTGATTGAGAAAATGATTTTCAAAGTAATACAGGATCTATAGTTATAAAAAATGCAGAAGAAAATCCAATAAATACCGATAATTCAGAAACATTGGAAGATAATATGTACTTTGATTTTAAAATTTTCATTACTATACTTTATATTATTTTTTGAATTTTATTTATTTGATTATTTTATTTCATTTTAATGAAATATTTTAACAATAAGGCAAATCAAGAAAATAAAATAAACAAAAACCTAAAAAAGGAAGAAAAAAATAATTTCTGAATTGAAGAAAAAATTATTAATACATTAAATAATTTTAATAAAGAAGAAGAAATTGAAGATTTTTATAAAAAAATCCAACTTTTATCTCGTTCATATTTTGAAGCAAAATGATTATATTTTGCTTTTCAAAAAACTTTTGAAGAAATTGAAAAAAGTATAGAAAATAATGAACTAAAAAATATATTTA
>CAJXJP010000071.1 GCA_913055215.1 uncultured Candidatus Altimarinota bacterium
TAATAGAGATAATATTCATAATATTTTAAAATTAAGATAAATATTCTTGTTTAAAAATAACCTGTAAACTATTATTTAGTAGCGTCTAAAAGTGAATTGTAAGTATTTGTAAATTCTTTTTTATTAATTATTGATTCAGGACTTGATTGGCACATGAATAATGAATTATTTAAACTAAAATTAATATTTTTTGAATTTTCAAAATGAAATAACCTTCATTTATTATATTCTTTTTTTGAATGATCCGATGTATCTATTTTTAGTATTATTTCTCAATTTTTAACAAAAATAACCATATCATTTTTTAATGCTGCTAAGTAGTATAGATCACCATTGTTATCAACATACTTATGCAAAAGTGATTTTACTTTTAATTCACGTCCTATTTCATTTGCTCACTTAACTACGACTGTACCTCATGACTTTTTAGTTGCTAAATATACAAGCTCATTAGAGTCAGAAAATCAATGTCCATGAAATCAGAAATCAGAAATATAATCATACTTATTGCCTTCAATTCCATCTTGAATAACAAAATATTTTCAATCAAAGTCTTTAGCTAATACAAAATATTTATTGTCATTTGAAAATCATAAATATTTGATTTGATTATATAATTTCGATTCTTTATTATTCAATACATAAACTGCTTTTTCTCCTTTCATACATTCTACTCAACACATAAGTCATGGCATTCATGTACTATCATAAACCACAGTTCTTTTTCATTCTTTAAATGTTTTTTTGTTTAAAATATTTATTTTATCTTCGTTATCGTTAATTTTATAGAATTGAGCTCATTTCATTACATCTGTAACCTGCTTTCAATTTACATAAATAGATATATCTCAAATTCATTTTGAGAAATATACGTCATTTCAATTCGATGAAAATCTTAAGTCGCTTATAAATTCATCATAAACTCATACCTCAGAATCTCATTTTATAACCCTATATCTTTGGTAAATTTTAGGGTCGTCTCTTACATATGCAACTTCTCCTTGAGAAGAAACAGTATATTCTAAAATTCTTTTATTCTCTTCTTTAACTTGTACAATAATTTTTCAATTTTTTACAATACTATGCTTATTATTCGAAATAAAATGATAATAAATATCTCATTTATTAAAAGTAATGCTTTGAGAATCTCATACAAGATTTTCATAGTTATGGATTTTTCAATCGATATAATAACTTAAATTTCAGTCTCAAACTTGAGCAGTAAGTAATCAGTTATAATTAACACGAGGGTTTTGTATAGTTCTAAATTTATTGGTACTTTTTCCTGCGAATAATATTTTTTTATCATGTACGAGTCATAATTTTCAGTTACTAAATCAAATTATGTTGAGAAATCCAGTCATATTGAAATACTTAAATCAGTTTTTGACTAAGATATGTGTATTCTTTCTTGCGTTTTTTTCTATAAAAGCAAAATCTTTCCCATCTTTAGAAAAGTGTAAATCTGATATTTCACTTCCCTTATCAAGGGTGTAATTATTACAACTGATATTATTTTTTAAAATATTAGTCGACTTATCTATTCTATTTACTAGCGGAATATCTGGCTTATCAACATCACCAGATGCAACCGTAGGTATATTGTTTCATTCATTCTCCTCATTAACTAAATTATCTGGAGATGAACATCAAGTAAATGTAAAAACAAGGATACACATACATAGTCATTTTTGTAGTTTTTTCATATATTCAGGTTACAAAATAGGTTTTTCATACATTTAATATACACAATTGATATTAACAGGACATTAACAGATTAAGGAAAAATTAATATTATGTTAAAAACTTTTCATATAACTAAAAAAAGAGAATAAATAAATTTATTCTCTTTTTTTAATCTTTTAATTCTGCTAGTTTTTCAAATAAAGAATTTAATCATGTGATTTTATCTAAATCCTTATATTCTTTTTCTAGTTCTTGTTGCTCGTCATATAATTTTTCTGATTTTTCAGCTAGATTTTCATATTCTTCATCATATTTTTCCATAATCTCATCAATTTGTTTTTCAACGGTTGCGATGGAATGTTCAAATGGTATATCTCAATCAGAATTTTGAGCATAGACCAGTTCCCATGAATCATTTTCCATAAGAGCAATACTATGGAATTCAAGTCATTCTTCAGTCTTTAACCTCATACCAAACCATGGTTTTCAGTATTCATCAATTTCATCAATAATAACCACCGGTCTTACATTAATTATTTTCTTAATAATTGATTCCGTATTTAGTTCATCATCAGAATTATTATTTTTATTAAGATTAAATTCTGGTACAGATAGTATCCTTATTGAGTCTCATACTTGTAGATCTCTTAAATTTCTCATTTTTTAGTTATATTATCTGGTTAATTCTTATCATATTCATAATAATTATTTCATAGAATCATATTGAATAATTTCACCATTTTCAGTTTCTATGTAAATATCTTCATTAGTAAAATTAAATTTAATTACTCATGCGATAAGAACAAGAGTAAACATGAATCAAACAGCTATCACTGTTATTTTTACTGGTTTATTCATAATAGTAAATATTAAAATATAAATATAGAAAAATAATAAAAATAGAGTTGAAATTAATATGAAGTAATAAATATAAAATTAATGACAAAAAAAATAGACTAGTTTTATCTAGTCTATTATAAATCAGATTAACTTTTACCTAATCTGAAACACTTGAGTCTAAAGAAAAATCAAGACAACCACCTGGTTGGCTAGCGTCTGATATTGCTTTAAAATCTTTTTTGTCGGCTGATTTAGTAACGAAATTCGTCTGTGCTAATTCATGCACAGCTCGGATTTGCACAACAGTGATATCTATACCACTCTTTTTAAAAGCCCCTTTTATTGTAAGGTCATTAAATCCTTGATTTTTTGCCTCAATTATACGATTTGAGTTAGCTTTGAAAGCAGTTTCATAAAACGGTATCTTTTTAACTTGTTTTTGCTCAGACATTCTGACATCCTATCGTTAAAATGGAAATTATTGTTAATTAAATTAACAATAATAGTATAACTCATATAAAAATAATCGCAAGTAATATATTGAGTATGAAGTCATATATAACAAAAAACTCAGATTAATTATTTGGTTTTATTTTAGTGTTTTTTTAATACATACGATCAACTGAAAAGATAAAATTAATTCATTAAACTATCATGGAAACTGATTTTATTTTATGCATATTCTATTGCTAATTTTGTAATTAGTTTAAAAGAGTATGATATATTTATAAAATTATTATTAATAATATAAAAAGTATATTAGAAGCAAATAATAGTTGAATTGATTTAAATGGGTGAACAATAGAGCAAATAAATTTTACAAATGACAAACTTAAATTATCATGGGAGTGAAAATATGAAAATATCAGAAGAACATCAAAATAGAATTAACGATTTAAAAAAAACAGAGCTGAAAATCAGCTCTGTTTTTTTATTTATGTTTATTCTTGCATAGTCTTATATACTAGCTCTTTAACGTTATTATATTAACTATTGCAATAAGAATTTTAATTATTAATAAAAAATTCTCTTTTAGATTGAATATATTTATAAATTGAGGAATATAGCAAAATCGAAAATATCATCGTTCAGAATAGAAGAGCTAACATAGTAATATCGCTGTATTTTCAGTCAGAAATTTTTTCTAAAAGTCTTTCATCTAATGATTTGGTGTAATTTAAATTTAAAATCATTAGTATAAATGTAAAAATCGAAATGAATATAGATGTATAACAGTAATACTTTATAGTAATTATCGATTTTTTACTCTTTTGAATTAAGAAAGATAGAGCTAATATACTGAATAAGATTACAAATATAATATTAATAAACCAAACAACATCTAGATGATAATATTCGTATAACCTATAAGATTTTGATTCTTTAAAATATTGCAGTAAATTAATGTTATTCAATAAACTCCAAATTAGATAGACTCCCAATATAACTAATCATAATTTACTTTTCATTTTTTAATTAATTAAAT
>CAJXJP010000072.1 GCA_913055215.1 uncultured Candidatus Altimarinota bacterium
TATTATTTTTTTCATATTTTTATTATTTTTAATAAAAAACGTGAGATTCTCTCACGTTTTTCTCAATTACATTTTTAATTCTTCTACAAAATTATAATACATTTCTATTTCTTTTTTTGTTAATTGTGTGTTGTCTTGCTGAGAAGAATGTACATTAACCCATCCAGGAGCTCATGCTTTCCAAATATTCTTAGCCATGTCATAATACATATTTAATCAAAAACATTCACCACTTCATGCTCATGGCGTGAGACAAAATTGCACATCCATTATATCGTTGTTATATTTTTTGATATCGTAAACACATGAACGTTGAAAGTTTTTCAAAGAGTTTGAATTAAATAATTCTGTAAATGACGATTTATCTTCTGAAAGTAGAAATACACGTCATTTTTCACAAACACTATGTCTGTTGTAGTAACTGAGAATAAATGTTGCATCATCCTCTTGTACTTCCTCTATAAACGAATTCGCATTTTCTTTTTCTAAAATGTGATAGACTTGGTACTTTGGAGTATAAAATGGATTGATAACGAGTGCCGCTATAAAAAACAAAGTGATTAAGATTGCTATTTTTTTCATACAAATTTTATTAATAGTTTTTAACAATATACTAACTACTTATTAACACAACATTAACAGAGACAAAAAAAGTCGAAAAAAACATGTTTTTTTCGACTTTTTTATCAATTACGGGTAATACGGGTATTTTCTTTAATTTTTTGTAATCATTGTTCATCACTTGCTAAAATTTTTGCAATAGGTATTGAGACTTTAGAGGTGATAATATTATTTTTATCATCTGTAGTAACTCAAGTTGTTGGGTGTAAGCGATATGAAGGAGTGATTGTTAAGACACCTTCTACGAGTTTTTTCGTATCATTTATACTTTTAATAGTTTCTTCAGAAATATTATTAAATACTTCTGTTCCGTCTTCTAGGACAATTTTTCATTCTATTCATTGAGGAATATGTTGAGTTTCAATTATATAGTTATTAGTCATTGTTGGTTTGTGAAAAATAAAGAGATTCCCAAATTATATCATTTATTAAGATTGATTCTGAAATTATATTTTCTAAAAATATTTTTTTATCTTCAGGAAAATAAGGATTTTTTAATTGAGCCATTGCTTCTTGCTTTATTGTAGCAATTTCTTTTTGGCTTTTCAGTATGATTTTAACATCGTTCCATCAGAGCACAGCATTATTTAGTTTATTCTCAATGAAAATTTTTCTTCATTGTAATTCATGATAGGATTGTTCAATATCTTGTGCGAGTGATTCACCAGCTTCAATGATATGATTTGAATTGTTCCTACACTGCACTAAAATTTCCGCGATTTGTGGCTCGATATCTCAAATATCTTCTAATTCTGACTGATATTGATTTTTGTAATATAAGCGTCTCGTATCGAGAGAAGAGGGATCTGGCAGATCGGTATTGTCTCCATTATTATGAAAATTGAGACTATTTTGTTTGTTTAAATTTTTTGGCATATTCATATAAGAAAAGTTCTAACCATCTATATTTTACCATATTATTCTACTGTGTCAAAACATTCGACCCTCGAAAAAATAAAATTATTTGCAAAAAGATTAGTTTTTCTCAATATATTAGAAATATTTTTTAAATTTTTGGAAAAAATGTTACAAGAACCGATTTATAATGAAAGTGTAGCAAGTGAGTTAAATTTTGGAGTAGAACAAGTTTCTGTTGTACTAGAATTAATCGCTGAATGAGCAACTGTTCCGTTTATCGCACGTTATAGAAAAGAAAAAACAGGAAATTTAGATGAAGATCAAATTCGTTCGATTGTTGATACTAAAAAGAAACAAGAAAACTTATTCTCTGCTAAACAAACAGCTATTAACGGGATTACTGAACTTGGAAAAATGACGGATGAGCTTATGCAAAATATCCTGAATGCCAAAACTTTAAAAGAAGTAGAAGAAATTTACAAACCATATAAATCAAAGAAAAAAACAAAAGCAATGATTGCAATTGAAAAAGGATTTCAAGTTGTTGCTGATTTGATTAAGAAAAATATTTCTATCACAGAAGTGAAAAATCATGGAGATTTTCAAAAATTATTAAACGAATATCCAGAAGAAGAAATTTTAGAAGGATCACATTTTATTATCGCAGCAGAAGTTACAGCAAATGCTGACTTACGTGATGATTTGAGAGAAACTTTACAAAAATATTGTGCTATTGTTTCTAAAACAAAAACAGAAAAATCATTAGAAAAATTAAACGACAAAGATAAAGGACAAATTCCTAAATTTGATATTTATTCAGATTTCTCATGTCCAATTTTCAGACTAAAACCATACCAAATTCTGGCACTAAATAGATGAGAAAGTATTGGTATTCTCAATGTAAAAATTGATAAAACAGAAAAAACATTTGAAGGATTAAGAATCCATTATGCACGTTTATTAAAAGTAAGACTTCCTTTTTCAGATGAATTAGAAGCAGCTTTTACTGAAGGGTATACAGCATTATTTAAATCAGTAGAAACTGAAGTAAGAGGATTATTAAACGAACTTGGGGAAGATGATGCTATCACTTCTTTCCAATCAAACTTGGAAAAACTTCTTATGACAAAACCAGAATACGGGAAAAATATTTTAGCAATCGATCCAGGGTTTGCTTCGGGGTGTAAAATTGCTGTTTTAGATAATTTAGGAACACCGCTTGAATTTAATAAAATTTTCCTTCATCAAAAAGATAGAGCAAAAACATTTTTGAAAACTTGGCTTACAAAATATAAAATCGAAGTAACTATTATTGGGAATGGAACTGGTTGTAATGAGTCAGTTGATATTATGCAAGAAATTTTCGATGGAGAAATATTTATCGTAAATGAATCTGGAGCATCTGTATATTCTGCAAGTAAAATTGCCCAAGAAGAATTCCCAGACTTAGACACACTAGATAGAGGGACTGTTTCAATCGGGAGAAGATTTATCGATCCACTTTCAGAATTGGTAAAAGTTCCAGTTGGAAGTATCTGAGTTGGGATGTACCAACACGATATGCCAGTAAAAAAATTAGAAGAAAAACTAGGATATGTAGTTGAAGATGTAGTAAACCAAGTTGGTATTAACGTAAATACAGCTTCAATGTATGTTTTAAATCATATTTCAGGGATTGATAAAAGAGCTGCGAAAAAAATCTATAACCATAGACCATACACTTCAAGAGTACATTTGAAAAAACAAATGTCAGATAAAGTTTATGAACAAGCTATTGGCTTCTTGAGAGTTCCAGAAAGTATAGAAGCTCTTGATAATACGGATATTCATCCTGAACAATATGAATTAGCGAGATATGTAATCGAAAATAATATTTCTGTTTCAGATTTTGCATCAAATAAAGCAAAACTTCAAGAATTATACGCGGATGTTACCGAAGGAACTATTGAGTTTATTCTCGAATCTCACGCAAATATTGGTCACGATCCAAGAGTAAATTCTACTCATCAAAAAGCTGGTCAAAAAATTGATATTAAAACGATCAAAACAGGAGATGTTTTTGACGGAGTTGTAAGAAACGTAGTTGCATTCGGTGCATTCGTTGATATTGGTCTAAAAAATGACGGACTGGTTCATATTTCTCAACTTGTGGACAGATACATTTCTGATCCAAAAGAAGTGGTGGAAGTAGGGCAAAAAGTGAGAGTGAAACTTATGAGTATTGATGAAAAATCAGGGAAAATTCAATTAAG
>CAJXJP010000073.1 GCA_913055215.1 uncultured Candidatus Altimarinota bacterium
CAAAAAAAACCAGAGGCGCATGCGCCTCTGGTTTTGGGTTTTATTTTTGACTATTTAAAAATGTATCCATATGTGTTATACCATATTCCGTCTTTGATTCCATATCTATATAAAATTGAACGAGATGAACAGTAATGAGTTTCTTCAGATAACAATCCATCTAATGCTTGATAAAACATATCATTCAATATATTTGAATTAGATACATCAGGATTTGGAAATAATTCATTTAATTTTTTATAGAGTTTATCATTACAAATTGCGGTGCTACCATTGCGAAGACTTGCTTTGCTTACACGATTAGGGTGAGTTCTTATTAAAAAACCTTTTGATATAGTATAAAAACATGGTTGAGCTGCCCCTTCATATGATATTATATACTTTGGAATTCCTTCTGGGAAAACCTTGTTTAAAAAGACTTCACACTTATAAGGAAAAGCATCAGCCTTGTTGCTATATAAATAACTATTCTTATCAAGAATCGTATAAAGCTTATTATCATCTAAATCTTCAGGAAAAATAGAGTAATAATCCGTTCCTGCGTAACGTTTAGTTTCTCCTTTATTACTATCATAAACAATGACATTTTCTTCCGTTGGGTTTGCATATTTGCAAACTCCATTTTCAGAAATGCTTGCAACTTTATTTACCGCATTTGGTAATACCCCGGTTAATGCTTCCCAAAGATTTTCACATTGTTGAGGAGTGGTAAAAGTATTAACTGCTAAACATGAATCTTGACCAGTTGGACAAAGATCATCTTGGGTTAGTCCTACATTCCCTTGTAGATTTAGCGTCAGACCGTAGCCTTGCCTCCAAGGTTGGTTGTTCTTTGAAATAGATATATTCGTAACATAGTTAAGTTCAGATTGATATTCAGGATAACGTAGATTCCCCTCATATAAATATTGAGTGTCTTTAGTTGAAAGATTATATTCTATTATGAATGATTTTTCTTTGAAATATACACATTTGTTTCCATAAAAGAGTGCTTCATATTGTTCAGTTGAATCTGTTATGATAGATGAAAGTAATAATTTACATTCGCTAGAATTGCTAATTTGTAGAAGTTCACCACCTAATTCTATATAATGTTCAGCAAAAGTATCGATGATTTTTTCACGAGTTCTTGATCCATGTTTTAGATATGCAGTAACAAAGTTATGGCCTATTTTATCATTGTTTATAACTTTGTTTGAAATCGCAAGAGCCGATTCATTAATTATAAAGTTTGCAGAGATAACTTCACTTTTACTAGGGTCAGTCCAAAGTGTGTCTGGAAAATTGGTATAATTCCATCCAAGATTCGACCTGTGAAAAAGTCGAACCACCATATCCTCTCGTAGGTTAATAAAATCGCCAGTGTTAGGGAGTTCACCTGAGGGGCTAGCAATAGAAAGTAATCGAGTGTTATCAGGTTGGTTAATATTGTTTATAGCTTCATTTGCAAAAAAATTACCTTGTGAATGAGAAATGATATTCACTGCTAATCCTTTATCTAGTATAGGATCAAGTATTTTACGAATTTTTTCCTGAGTTTTGTATTCTTGTGTTTTACGGTAGTCAGTATATGTAAAAGCTTTTTGTAGCTTAAGAGTTATATTATTAAAATTATCCGCTATACTGTTTACAGAATTTAAATAGTATAGTTCGGTAGTACTAAGACCTAAATCCAGTAAAAAAGAAAAATGATCAAAAACCCTAATATCCTGTTCATTTGGAATTGTATCTGTTGTGCTGCCTGGTCCAGTTAAAGGATCACCTTTAATATGTTTAATAGACTCATATAATTCATTTCTGTATGCATCATTACTTAATAAAAGTGAGCGTCTAACGGTTTTTACAAAAGCTTCTTTTTCAGTTTGATTGGAAAAAGAAGAAGTAATGTTAAAAATTTCAGTTGAGGTAATTAACCCAAACTTACTTAATCCTTCCAGTAGTTTATCTAAATCGGTTTTTTGCAAACTGCTTTCAATAATATCCATGCCAAGCCCTTGAGATTCATTGTAAATAGAGCTTACGCTTGTGTTCGAAATTTTTTGACCATATTTTTGAGTGAATGCAAGGCTCATTTGCCGTGCAGATTCTCTGGATTCAATTTCTGTATTATTTATACCATTAATATAAAAATTTTCCACCTCCTTTGCGTGTAGGTTTGTTGTTGTGAGTAGAGATAAACCTAATCCACAGAATATGATATTTTTTTGTAACGCATCCATAGTAATGTCCTTTTCTGGTATGAGTTTTGAATATAAAAAGTGTAAGATTAATTATATAAATAGTATTATTTCATAGGCCTTCTTGTTAATATAAATCATAATTTTTAGTTTCTTCAAAAAATGCTTCACATTCTTCATCACTTACTGGACGAGCAAGGAATACTTGACCATTAAGTCTTGAGAAAAATTGTTTAGTATTATTTTCTCTAATGAAGGTGTTATTAGTTTTATTTTCAAAGTCTAACGCAATGTTATATGAATCTAGAGTATTAGGTTCAGTGAAATTTGATTCATCAAGAACTTTTCCCCTACATCCTGTAGCTAAAGTAGACCTTCTAGAAATATCTTCATAAATTTCGTCTGTAAATATATCTTCTTGCATGATTTTAAAATCTAATGCATCAGATCTTACATATGCAAAAAAACCTTCGACGACTTTAGGGTCTGAACTATATGATTGAAGTATTTCAATTTCGAGATCATCTCTGATTCCATTTGGCCCATCGAAATTATTATCAATTCCTAAAAGTGTAGAATCGTTTAATTTCTTATCTGGAACTGGAGGGAGGGTATAACCGTTGAGTTCAATTTTGGGTTCTTCTGTTTTGGCGTCATTAGATACTGTTTCTACAATTATTTTATTTGTTTCGTTAGAATCTATTTTTTTCTCATTAGTTTTTTCTGTTTCTTTACTCACTTCAGATACATTATCACCTTCCGTTTGTACATCAGAAACAACTTTTTCATTATCTGCTGTTGGAACAACTTCCTCCTTTTGGTTCATGAGTAATAACACTCCTGCAATTAGAATTGCAAGAACTCCCATTGGTAACGCAAATTTTTTCATAATGATAATCCTTAAAAAATAATCTCTCTATAATCTTAACAATAAAAAACTATAAACAAAATAGTAACCTCCTTTTTTGATGTTGTACTATAGTTTTTTATATTTTTAATAGTCAAAAAATGTTAATGAACAAATAATATATTTTATTTTGAAATATATTATATTCGCGTTTTTATTTTTAGTTATGTAAAAAATAACGATGGAAGTATATAAAAAATTCTGACTAAAGCAAAACAAAAAAACCTATAAAAATAGCTTATTTAAGCTATTTTTATAGGTTTCAATCTAGTATTATACTGATGACATATTAACACAACATTAACAGAATCAGACTTTTTTTATAGGGCTGATGGAATTAGACGGTACTTTTTGAATAAATTTATGTAAGTCTTCATAATTGCTATATATTCTTACGTCAATAACTCCAACATCAAAATTTGGGTAAAATAAATAAGGATTATCCTTTAAAATAGGTGTTGATATAACGGTAAATAATACTAGAGTTTTAATATTCATTATTTAGTCCT
>CAJXJP010000074.1 GCA_913055215.1 uncultured Candidatus Altimarinota bacterium
ATTTCTGACATAATTATATTTTTCTAAAAGAATAAACATTGCTGACATCTAGAGGAATTTTTTTATTTAAAATCTCTCATTTTTTAAATTTAAATTGAAAAATAAAATAATCTCTTTCTCAATTTTCTATTGAAATAATTTCAATTTTTTCATCAATATCTGGAATTTCTACTAATTTTTCTAATATTTTTTTGTCATTTATCTGCCAAGTCACGTTTCCTGAATGATTGTAAACGCTTTCGAAACTTTCATCAGAGAGATTTTTATATGTTTTTTTGATAAGGTTATCTTTTAGTTGAAGGGAATTATCAATATTTTCTGATTTGAGAAATCAATAAAAATTTTCCTTAATATTTTCTAATGTCTGAGTATTTCAGAAGTCCATTACTCAGTCTAGAGGTGAAAAAATCGCTTGAGTTTCAAATGCCATTCTGACTTGTTTATCATCTGGTAGTATTGAAAGAGTTTTAATATTATCTTCACGATCAGCTAATTTTAATAAAAAACATCGAACATCCATCATTCACGCATATAATAATTTATCAATTTTTTTCTGAAACGTTTTATTTGTTCTAATAAGAGTATCTGAATTTTTTGTAACGCTGTCGACTAAAAAAGCAACATCAGTTCAGAATTGTTTTTCTATATCAGATATACTAATGTCTTCGCAATCTTCAGCTGCATCGTGTAACAGTCAAGCTATGGTTAGGTTTAAATCATAAAATTTTTCCCATAAACGAATAGCTACCGAAACAGGATGAACGATATAATCTTCTCATGATTTTCTTTTTTGATTTTTGTGTGCATATTTTGCACATTCATATGCTTGAGATAAGAGTGATTTATTTTCACCAGATTGTGTTTCAAGAATTTGTGAAAATACGTCTAATTTTTTTGTGTAGAGCATAATTTATAAATAAAATATAAAATACAGAATACTCAGAAAAAATAAGCAAAAAACTCTAAGAGGCAGCCATCGGCTGTCTCTTAGAGTTTTTTAAATAGGAATTGTCAATCATATCATTTTGTTTGCTTTTCTAATAACTCAAAGTTATGTCCTGCGAGAAGATCTACAAAACCTTCTACTCAGAAACGATAAATTTGAAGTAATTTTAAGCTGTATCATGGTAAAAATCAGATATCGTAATTTTTAATATTAATATTTACCTTTTTATTAAATTTAAAATAAAAACTAAACTTAATAGCCCCGCTTTCTTTTTGTTCTTCAGATCTTAGAACAATCTCACCATCACGTTCATCTATCCCATCTTGTCTGATTTTACTCAGTAAGAAATCACATTTTCATGGATTTGTGAGATACGATTTATAAATTTCAAATAATTTAATATCATCTTCGATTTTGTTTCATTTTCTAATTCAGATATCAATCCAAATTTTATCATCTTTATTTAAAATATTATACAAAATATTTATAATTTTTGTATATTTCATATTTCCAAATGTTCCACCAAAAAAGGCAAAAACTCTATGATCAAAGTCTTTACATAGACTATTAATTTCATTTTTAAATTCTTCTGAACCAAAATCGGCTCTCAGAAATATTTTTTCATTTTTGACTCATTCAAGATTTTCTACAGACATAGAAATCATTTCATCAGAAGCATCAACTCAAATATACGTTACATCATACCCGTCTGGATAATCATTAAGAATATGTTTTTCTGTAGCAGAATTTCCACATCCTAAACTGATAAAAGCAATTTTTTTTCCTTTTTGTAAACAGTTTTGTGCAAAAAGGCTATAATCATTATTATCAAAAACTTCAGAAGAGCTATATGTTTTATGCTTTGCATCATAATATTCACGTCATCATTTTCCTAAATAAAGAAGCCATTGTTCAATTTCTTCATTTTCATAACTATTAATAAGTTGTTTAAAATACATTGGATCAGATATCGTATTATAAATATTATTTTCCATAGTGAATTAATTAATAAGAATTTAAAATGGGGAAGAGCAGAATGTAAACTAAATGCTACTAAATGAATAAGTGCTACCGATATCTAATGATATTTTTTTATTTAAAACTTCTCATTTTTTAAATTTAAAATGAAACATAAAATAATCATTTTTTCATGTTTCCATTGAGATAATTTCTATTTTTTCATCAATGTTTGGTGCTTGTAACAGCTCATCAAGCATATTTCTATCATTTATTTGCCAAGTAACATTATTTGAATTTTTGTAAACACTTTCAAAACATTCATCAGTAAAGTGCGTATAGGTTTGACGAATCAGAGAATCTTTCAGTTCATTATGGGTTTCTATACATTCCTTTGCTAGATAAAGTTGAAGATTTGTTCTCAACGTAGAAATCGAGTTGAGACGACGAAATTTCAAAATAATTTCTAACGGAGTAAATATAGCTTGAGTCTCAAATGCCATTCTTACTTGTTTGTGTGCTTTGAGATTTCAAAGTGTTTTTAAATTATCATCTCTATCAGCAAGTTTCAGTAAAAAACAACGAACGTCTTTCATTCCAGCATACATGAGTTTATCCATTTTTCTTTCGAAAGTAAGATCTGTCCCATATAAGTTTTTTGAATTTTTTGTTACACTATCAACTAAAAAAGCGATATCATATCAAAATTTTTCATAAATATCTGAAATAAAAATAGTGTCGTTATCCTCAACTGTGTCATGAAGTAATCATGCACAAACTAAATCAAAATCGGCAAATTTATTCCAAAGCTGAATCGCAACAGAAATTGGGTGGACAATATAGTCTTCGCCAGATTTTCTTTTTTGTCATTTATGAGCATGAACCGCATATTCATAAATTTCTTTCAACTTTTTTTGCAGTTCTGGACTCTGTAGATTGACTATAGAATTAAACTGCTTTGTTAAGTCTCAGTACATAATTAAAAAACTCAGCAAAATAATATAAAAATATGAAAACTCTCCTCCTTTTTAGTAGAGTAAAATTTCCAATCAGTATAGCAGATTCTTTGGATTATGCAACAAAAAAGATGATTTGCATCATCATGAAAAAAACAGGGCTAAAACCCTTTACTTTTAGGTAAAAAAAGATATATTTACGTCACTGGGGCTATTTATGGTTTCTATCGGGAGATAAGTCTGGGTTATATGCTATCAGGGAGGTGTTTATGACTTCCTCTAATCAATCATAAACAAATATAAATGCAAAAAATAGAATTGCAGGAGGACTAGCTTCTTTCAAAGCTGCTTTTACTCCAACTTACGCTGTTGCGTAAGTAGCCTCGCTCCAAACACGAGAGTTTTAGAGGTGTAGCCTTCCTACGGGATGATGTCAATTGACTTGCTACAAATTTCTAGAAAATTTTAATGAGAGAAGTTTCTAAAAATTATTAAATTCCCATCTTGTAGGATCGAGTATGATTTTGTTTTGTACCTACGAGTATTAATAAATATAATCCTTATATGCACTTTTTGTTTGTTTTCTATGTATGTGAGTATCAAAATAAACTATGATAGTAGATGTGTTTCCTTGGCCTCGCGAGACATGGGTTCAAATCCCATTAGCTCCACCAA
>CAJXJP010000075.1 GCA_913055215.1 uncultured Candidatus Altimarinota bacterium
ATAATATACATAAATTTATTAAAATATGAAAATTTTAGTTGTAGAAGATAATAAAATTCTGAGAGAAAATTTAATTTTTCTTTTAAAAAAATTCCATTATGTCTGAGAAGGGGCAAATAATGGGCAAGAGGCAGAATTAAAAATTTCTCAATCTTCATATGATGCCATCATTTTAGACGTAAATATGCCTATTATGAATGGGAAAGAATTTTTAAAAAAAATTAGATCTGCAGGAAAAAATATCCCTGTACTCGCGTTAACATCAGATTCAATGCTCGATGATAAATTAGAAATGTTTGACCTTTGAGTCGATGACTATTTAACAAAACCATTTGAAATTGAAGAATTAATCGCTCGTTTAAAATCTATATTAAAAAGATCGGATAAAAAAATTGATGATAAAAAAGAAATCTGAAAATATATTGTAAATTTTTCAAGCAATAAAGTATTTGAATGAGAAGTTGAAATTCCTTTTCCATATAAACAATATCTAATTGTTGAATTTTTAGCTAAAAATCAATGATATCCTCAAAAGAAAATGAAAATAATGGAATATGTTTGGGGTGAAGCTGAAGAAAATTTAGAATTTGATAGTACTACTTTAGAATCGCATATTTATGCCGTTCGTAAAAAACTAGGAAAAGAATTTATCAAAACAATAAAGGGAATAGGTTATATAATTGAATAAAAAATGAACATAAAGAAAAAATTATCTCTCGAAATTACATTTGCCATTTGTATATTTTTCATACTTTTTGGTATTTTATTTTTATTTATTTTTTCCGATTCAATCAGTATAAAAGATTTTTTTCATAAACTGTTTGAACAAAAAGAAATATTTTGAAAAAGTGTTGTGTATTTTTATTGATATGTTCTCGTAAAATCATTTATTTTACTCTTTGGGATTTATGCGCTTTCATATTTCTTTATTTGTCGTCATTTTACTCAAATTGAATCCTATAATAAGAAATTAAAAGACTACAATCATTATCTTGCACATGAACTAAAAACACCAATTGCTGTAGTTACATCTAATCTTGATGTCTTAAAGTACGGATTTGATGAAGATAAAATAACAAATTCTCAAGAAGAATTAAAAAACATGGTGAGAATTATAAATGGTCTTTTAAACTTTTCAGAAGCGATTCAAATTAGTAATAAATCAAGTGTCAATTTAGAAAATTTCATCAATAAACACATATATTTCCTCGAAACAAAATGAAATATTTTTATACATAATAAAGAATTTAATTTTCATATAGAAACTGATGAAGTTCTCCTTTTAAGAATTGTTAAAAACCTAATTGAAAATGCTTTAAAATATTCTTTGGATTGAAAACTTGATATTTTTATCCAAGAGGATAAACTAGTTTTTGAAAATAAGATTTTTGTAACGCTAACTCCTGAGGAAATTCAGAATATTCTCAAAAAGTTTTATTCTCAATCATATAGAAAAAATAAATGAAATGGTATTGGTTTACCCATGATTCAAGAAATTGTTCATGTTCTTTGATATAAAATGGAAATACTTTCTTTTGATAATAAATTTCGAGTTGAAATTAAATATCAATCATAAAAGTTCAAGATCGCTTGAACTTTTTTTCATAATTTTCATATAATTTTTAAAAATTCCCATATGTCCAAAATTATATTAACTACTATTCTAGTAATTATAGTCTATGTTCTGACTCAGACTCCTGTGACACCGGTTATAACGGAAAATATTATTCCAAATATTCCTTACATTCACGAAACACCTCAAGTTGAAGAAGAAGAAAAAATTCAACATATAGAAACTCCTGAAAAAGTTAAATCACTCTATATAACGGCTCATGCCACAACTGATCACAAAAAAATGCAACACATTTTTGATTTAGCTGATCAGTCAGAAGTAAATTCAGTGACAATAGATATTAAAACGGTTTCAGGATATACTACATTTGATATCGATTCTGAGCATTTTTGAAATATAAAGACTGCATCAAATGGTATAATTTCTGATCCAGAAGCTTTAGTAAAAAGATTTCATGATGCTGGTATTTATGTTGTATGACGTGTTGTCGTATTCAAAGATAAAAGACTCGCAGAACTTCGCCCAGATTTAGCGGTACAAACACCTGATACAAAAAAACCTTGGTCAGATTATAAATGACTTAAATATTTAGATCCAGGAGCAAAAGAAGTTTGGGATTATAATGCCGCAATTGCAAAACATGCTTACGATATTTGATTTGATGAAATAAACTTTGATTATGTGCGCTTTCCAACAGATGGAAATATAAGATATACCTATTATCCACATTCAGAGGAAATACAAAATAAACAAGGGAAGTGGGGGAAAATTAAAGTGTTAGATATGTTTTCAGAATATATCACTAGAACTATAAAAGAAACTCATCCTGATGTTAAATTATCAGCTGATATTTTCTGATTAATTACGAGACATAATGAATATTTAATCTGACAAAATCTTGAATCATTTTTACTCTATTTTGATTATATTGGTCCAATGATTTATCCATCACATTATGGAAAATGATTTTTAAATCTGCAAGTACCAGACAATCATCCTTATGAAATATTTTCTGATGCGACAAAGTTTACGATTAATAGAATAGATAAACTCAACAAACAAATTGAAGAAGTGCAATCATCTACTGGTTCTACTGTTTTCACAATTCAAAATGTTTTAGATACTGCACGTGATGGAACTCAACTTGAAAAAGTAGAATACTCAAAATATAGACCTTGGTTACAAGGATTTTCGTGCACTCGGTGCAGGGGAGCAACTCCATATATGAGGACTAAATTCCGTGAACAAATTCGTGCACTCGAAGAACAATGAATTCATTCATGGTGGGTTTGGAATGCTGCTTCAAATTATTATGAAGAATGGTATGATCCGGATGAATTACCACTGGATCAAATAATCTCAACTGAAGAAACTCATACTCAAACTTGAGCTATAGAAGATTAAAATAACTCCCTTCGGGAGTTTTTTTAATCTAAATTTCAACTAAACTTGAACTTAAAAATAATAATAAAAGAAAATATTTATTAATCATATATCTATGAAAAAACATACTTTAGTAATTTTAGTTGTTTTAGGACTGATTCTTGTGAACTATACTCTGTATTTTAAAGGAAATTTAGCAAAAATTCCTATGGATGATGCTCAACAAATGGTTATTGCCAATTTTGGAAGTTGCTTAGATGATGGCTGTAAAAGAATGGATATCACTGTGACAAAAAAAGATGGAAAAAATCTCGTTATCGCTGATTTTATTGGACTGAAAGATGATTCTGTTCACTCAATTAAAGAACAGTTTTATGTAGAAAAAAAAGAAAGCTCTTGGAAAATGTGAGAAAAATTAAAACCACAATTTATTTGTCAAAAAGACAGAGGACAACAAAAATTTGCTGAAGATTTTTGTAAATAAAAAAACTCCCTTCGGGAGTTTTTTTATTTATATTTATTTATATTTTTTTAA
>CAJXJP010000076.1 GCA_913055215.1 uncultured Candidatus Altimarinota bacterium
ATTTTCTCAATTCGGGTCATTAAAAATAATCGGGTTATTTCTACTATATAAGTATGCATTCAATTGTTGAGGGTCAGCTAAAAACAACAGTCATCTTTTCGTAGCTCAAACCTCCCAAAAAACTCTATCAATACTCCTAAACCTTCAAGAAACAGAATCATAGTACCTCGCTTCGAAATAATCAAGCCCTGATTCAACATCACGTTCTTTCCCAGTGAATTTATACTTGTTTTCATATTCACCTAAATTTTCCTGCTTACGAATTTCCCCAAATGGAAGATAATCCACTACTTGAAGTATAGTTCAGTTTTCTGAGAAATCAATTTAAACGCTATACAAATAAAAAAACTCCCTACGGGAGTTTTTTTATTTGAAAATCACAAAATCTTTTCAGACAGAATCTGCTTCTATAATATCTTCATTATTGTATTTAAATTTCATATCATATGAATTTATACCTGGTTGTTTAAATTGCTTATAATTATATGGCTGACAATCAGGATTTTTTAACTGATAATCTATAGTAAAATCTTGTACTTCAAGACGTTCAGTTTTTATATAAAATTCAGCAATTTTATAATCTTTTTTATCAATAACACGTAATCATGGTTTCGGTGTTATTTTTGCATTATTTGGGAGTAAAACTCTCATATATTGATAATTCCTTCAACGTCATTGAATGTACATTATATGATCTTGATTTTTAACTTCGTATTTATCTAATAAATTCTGAATTTCATTTTGAGCCGCTGTTGTAAAATAGTGAGCTTGGTATATTTTTAAACTTGTATTTATATTACAACTTTCGTCAAAATTAACAGTTTTTTGGAATCTATGTTCTATATATCTATCTGATTTATTTCCTGAAATAGAAGTATATACTGGATAAGAAAAATCTAAATATTTTTTATAATCGATTTTTCCATTTAATCAAAGTTTCCAAAGAAGACTGTTTTCTTCTGGTCTAAAAGAATACACCATTAAATCTCTCGTTTGAATTTCATTCAAAATTACTTTCATGTAATTTGAATAATTTTTATCTTTTTGAACTGACTTATAAAATTCTTCAGCGAAATCAAACAATATTTGTTTCGGAGAACCTAATGTTCCCTCTTTAAATGTCTTAGCTTCAACTAATGTTGAAATAACAGAAGAGAAATTATTTCCATCGATTGTCATTCCTAATTTATCAAAATATATTCACCCTGACGCATTTAACATTTTTTCAATTGTTCACTTATTTATGAAAACTATTCCGTCAACATCAACATCAATTGTATCTAAAAATAGTTTTATATCATGTGCAGAATCTTCAATTAATGGTTCATAATTTGCATCACGTAAGCCATAAGTTCCTGTGATTTTATGAAGTCATTCTGGAGCCTTTTGTTTTTGATGTGGTTTTAAAATTTTATTAATATTCCACTCGTACGCATAAATATCAGATTTATCAATATATTTAATTTTTCAACGAAAAACAGAAACCATAGCAACACTTCACATAAATCAACCAGTTGGTCTTATTTCATCATTATTTTGGAACACAAATAAATATTTTCTCTCTGCACTATGTCAAAGTAAATTGAGCGCAGTACTATAGTTTCTATTAATAGTATCCATATAACTAATCGCTTTTTTTAACGCCAGTACAGCGCTATGTAATTTTTGTTCTAATTCTGTATTATTCAGGTTTGAGATTTGATCATAGTGAAATAATGCATTTCATAACAATCTTTGTGTTTCCCTAAACTGATCTTTTGAATTTAGTAGAAGTTGTGTGAAATAAATATCATTTACTCCTTTACTATCGATTAATTTTTTAATTTCAGAAAAATAATTAAGTGAATCATCTCAAAGTTTTGTAATAGCTTTTCATCATTGAATAATATGATAACCATTTTTAATATTATCATTTGGGATTAATAAAAATGGCTGAAACATAAGCTCAGATAAAATAAAATCAAACTTTGCATTATTGAGTTGTTTTTTGATATTTTGAAAATTTCCAGGTTTTTCTTTTAACGCAATAATACGATTGTAACCTGAATGAACTGAAGATTCAAGCGTTAACTTAAATGTAAACAAAAATAGAAGAATAGATGCCAATATAAGCATATATTTTTGAGTATTTTTTGAAGAGAATACTCTTTTGACTTTATCTATAATCGGAAATTTTGCTTTTTTTATAGTAACTGGAATAGATATTTTAAGCTTGTTATGAAAGTTTATTTTTTCAATATTTGCCAATATATCTTGTTGCTTTTTTTGAATATATTTTTTATTTGGCTTAATTTTTTCTTTTATAAAAGAAATTTTTTCTTCAATATTCAAAGATTTTTTAACTAAATTAATAGTTTTTAGTTTTTTCTTTTTTACTCTAATAATTCCATCAAAATTAATTGATTTTCTTTTATATATAGAAATATACTTTTTTCATTTTATGTCAATTTCTGGTAAATCATTTACAATATCGTTTGTATTGAGTGAATGTAATTTTGAAGTTTTGATTTTACGTTTTGGAAATTCTGAAGCAAGATCTATATTTTCATCTAAATCTTCACGAATATCGTTAAAGCTCATAAAAAATAAGAGAGATAATAATTTCATCTATTGTACGATATTTTAAGCCAAAAACAAGTCTTTTAACACAAAAAAAACTCAACTGAATGTTGAGTTTTTTATATTCACATACTATCACGAATGACATTAACTTCATTAAGAAGTCCAGCATCTTTTTGGATAAGTTTTTCAAGTTTATTACAAGAGTATAAAACTGCTGCATGATTTCTTCCTGAGAAGATATTTCCAATTCTTTCATAAGTATAATGCATTTTTTTCTTTAAAAGATACATTGTAACTTGTCTAGGAATCATAAATTCTTTTTTTCTATTTTCACCAAGAATTCCTTCTTTTTCAATACCAAAATGAGCTGAAACTGCATTAATAATATCTTCATAAGATTTAATTGTAGTTTTTGGAGCTTCCATTTTAGCAGCACCAAGAACATCAGTAGTGAATGATAATTTTTTTAATTGAACAGAAATTCTTTGAAGAGTTGGAGTATTTCCAGTTAATTCATATTCTGCAATCATTTGATTAAGAACTCATTCAAGTTCTCTTACATTATCAGTAACATTTGCTGCAATATATTCAGCAATATCTTGAGGAATCATAAATTCTTTTTCTCTCGCTTTTTCTTGTAGAATAGCTAGTCTTGTTTCAAAATCTGGAGTTCCAATATCAACTGTAATCCCCCATTCAAA
>CAJXJP010000077.1 GCA_913055215.1 uncultured Candidatus Altimarinota bacterium
TAAAAATCAAAAAAATATTCTTTTTTGAATAAATATACAAAATATATACAATTAGAAAAATATGCAGTTTTATAACGGCTATCGGTTTCAGCTATTTCCTTTAATATAAAGGAAAACTAAAAAGAAAAATTAATAAAAAAATATGAATAATTTACAATCAATTTTACAAAATACATTTGGTCTTGAATCTTTCCGTGAAGGACAAGAAGAAATTATTTCGAGTGTAGTAGAGTGAAACGATACACTTGTTTTTATGCCAACAGGGGGCTGAAAATCGCTGACTTATCAACTTCCAGGAATTGCGAGAAAATGAGTTGCTATTGTTATTTCGCCATTGATTTCTTTGATGAAAGATCAAGTAGATGCGCTCAATGAACTATGAATTCGTGCAGAATTAATAAATTCAACGATTAGCTACAGTGAACAACAAATGATTCTTAATGAATTATCGGCAACTTCATGAGATGAAGTAAATCCAATCAAATTCCTTTATATAGCACCAGAACGTTTGAATTCTTCAGACTTTTTAAGAGTTTTACAAAAAACACCAATTTCACTTATAGCGATAGATGAAGCTCATTGTATTTCTCAATGGGGTCACGATTTTCGTCCGAGTTATATGAAAATTAAAGGATTTATTGAAAACTTAAGAGGAGATAAAAAAGTTCCAGTTGTCGCTTTAACGGCAACAGCAACAAAAAAAGTTAGAGGAGATATTGTCGGGAGAATCGGACTTTGAAAATACAATGAATTTACCAAAGGGTTCGATAGAAAAAATATCATCATGATTGTTCGTGAACTTTCAAAAAAAGATGAAAAAATGCAAAAACTTTATGAAATTATAAAAAATACTCCAGGATCCGGAATAGTTTATTGTTCGAGTAGAAAAGTTTCAAAAGAAGTCTATGATTTTCTCTGTGAAAATGATATCTCAGCTGGAATTTATACATGAGAAATGACAGCAGATAGCAGAGAATCTATGCAACAAAGATTTATGGATGATGATTTAAAAGTAATCGTCGCAACCAATGCATTTGGAATGGGGATTGATAAAAAAGATATCCGTTTTGTTGTCCATTATAATCTTCCGGGAAGTATCGAAAACTACTATCAAGAAGTTGGGAGAGCTGGTCGTGATGGGAAAAAATCTTTTTGAGTGGTTATTGCTAGTTATGGAGATACAAAAATCCAAGAATTTTTTATCGAAAACTCAAATCCACCCAAAGAAGATATTTTACAACTCTATGATTATTTATACAAAGAATTTAAAGTTGGTGAATGAAAAAATCATCAAATTCAAAAAACCTATATGCAAATGGCTTCAGAATCAAGATTAAACAATGATATGAAAGTCTGAACTATCCTGAAACTTATGGAAAAATACGGAATTACAAGAAGAGGGATTTCATGAGAAATGGATGATAATTTCCGTGGGAGAGGGATTACCTTACTTCAAGAAAAAAGAAAACACGATCATATTCTTATTGATTGGAATCATCAAGAATTATTGAAAAATGAAGCATATTTTAAACTCGAACAAGTAAAAAAATTACTATTTTATCCAAGTTGTAGAAAACGTTTTATTCTTGAATATTTTGGTGATGAAGAAGATGTGAAAAATCTTACTGATAATTGTGGGATTTGTGATTATTGTCTAGAAAAATCAAAACTTCAATCAGGTGATTTAGAATACCTCGTTCATCTTTCTGTTTTTGAAATAGTTTTAGATGCGGTTTCTAAATTTGATAAAAAATACGGAGCTAAATTATTTACAGCATTCCTGCGGGGAAGTAGTGATAAACGTATTTTAGAATGGGGGCTTGATAGACATGAGTTATATTGAGCATTAAGTGAATATAATTCTGAGTTGGTAGAAGCGCTTATCGAATGATTAATTCAAAATGATTATTTAGAAAAAACAACGGGACAATATCCATTATTAGGGCTGACAAAAGTTGGTTTTGCCGCTTTAAAAAGAGAAGATATCCTCAAAGATGATGAGGATAATTTACAACAATATTTACTCATGAGAGTAAAAAGTTCTGCTTTCCGTAAAGTAAAAACATCAAAATCATCAACATCAGGTCCAAAAAAACCAAAATGAGCAACCTATAAAGAAACATTACAATTATTCCGTTCAACAGATCCAAGATTATCTGCGGAAGAAGCGATTGCACATATTTCGGGAGAAAGAGGAATTGCATCAACTACGATTGAAAGCCATTTAGTGCTTTTATATGAAAATTGAGATATTGTATTAAATGATATTTTGAAATTAGTAAGTTTTGCTCATTTGAAAAAAATTAAAACTATTGTTGATGAACAATTTTCTGGTTCGGTTGAAAAACTCAGACCAATTAAAGATATTCTCGAAGAACAATGAGATAAGGAAATTAGCTATTTTGATATAAAAGTAGCAGTTGCTATGATTGGAAAGGCAGATTTATAATAAAAATAAAAAGAAAGTTCAAATATTTTTGAGCTTTCTTTTTTTGTTTGTATACTCAAATAAATAATTTTAATGTAAAATTTTATGGATTTGTTATTTTTGAATGAATTAGTGAATAATATTTGAGCATATTTAAAAGATTCAAAAGATGTAATTATAGCGCTTTTAGCTGTAATTTTCACGATTTACATTCCTTTTTTGTTATATTTTTATCAAGAGATCAATTGAAAAGACAAATTTAAATATTTAGATCTATGTATCTTTCATAATGATGTTTTTGTTCTAAAAAAAGTATTTTGAAGTATTATTTTTCTTGTGTTTATTTTATTGTTTTGGAACTCGTCAAGTTCGTCAAACTACTTTTGGATAAATATTGAAATAATATTATTGTCGATTTTTCCATTTTGGTTTTTTATAAGAAACTTATTCGGACTTTATGAATTAAATGAAAATTTAAGAGAAGAAAAAGATTCAAAAAAAATAACTAAGATGCGTTTGAAAGCGATTAATGAATTAGAACTTAATCAAGAAAATTTTTATATTTTTAAAGATATTTTACAAAATAAAAATTTAGAGAGCTATAATTTCACTCACGAAT
>CAJXJP010000078.1 GCA_913055215.1 uncultured Candidatus Altimarinota bacterium
AATTATAAAAATCATAAAATTAATTTTTATATCTATAAAATAACAAAAAACCATTTTTGTTTATATTTATTAAGATGCAGAGAACTACTAAAAGTAATTATCTATTACTTAACATAATGTAACTTATGTTAAGTAATAGAGTGTAATTTTTTAGGACTGAATGTATAACGAATCTTTCGATATCTTTAGTCCTATTTCTTTTTTGAGTTAGTTATTATTTAAAGCGTTATTCATAATTCAGATTAAATCTGATAATCTGTTATTGTATTTAATAAAAAAATACACATTGATTTTGTGTATTTTTAATTCTATGTATCAATTATTAACTACTGATATTTTTTCTTAAGATACTATATGTCTTTAATATCTAGTATTATTATTAATAGTCATTTATTCTAAATGTAGCACTATTATTTTTTAACACAAAAAATAACAAAAGATTGCTTTTTTAGCTTTCTCTGTTATATTAAATATTGTATGGTTGCCTGAATTAGTCCTTGAGTCAACTATACAATTATATTTTAACCATAATTTATATGGATATATACATTTGATCAGAATGAATATTAATTCGTTCTGAAAGGGGTTTTATTACTATCTCAAAAGAGGTCGTAAGTTCTATTGTTAATTTTATGTTAATATTTCTCTATGAAACGATTATTAACAATATGTTTTTCTTCACTTAATGCTTATTTATATTATAAAAGATAAATAAAAACTTGCATTAACTGAATTATATAGAAAAACAATATAATTGCAAATAAAAAATTTGCATTTAGTGCCTATTTTTATATAACGTTCAACTTTTATCCTCTTTTAAAAGTTAAGATGGACTATTTATATAGTGGCCGCACCTTATTTATGAGGTGCGGTTTTCCTTTTTTAAAAAAACAAGCAGTATTAGTTATGTTATTTAATTAACACATTAAATAAAAAAAAAGATTACTATTAATGTAATAGTTTTTAACAATAAAAAAACAATAAGATTGATTCTTGTTGTTTTTTTATTATCTTATATAGGCATTCAATTAATAATCAAAAAGGGAGATTAAGAATGCCAAAAAGAAAGCTACAAAAGTCACTGTCACTCAGGAGATGTTGTAGGTTAAAATCACGTAAAGATGAAGAAATACCGGAGGTTAAAAAGAAAAAATAACCTCAATTTGTATTATAAAAACCGCTCAAATGAGCGGTTTTTTCCATTTTTAAAACAATTATTAATCTATCAATCATCTTTCTTTAAGGTTTTGAAGAGATCTTTTCATCGTAACCATTCAGTCTCCTGCTCAAGTTTCGATTGCTCATTGAATTAAATGCGGTGTATCTTTACGTATCATATTTGATACGCTAGTAGTATTTACTAATAATTCAGAAGCTAGAACTCTCCCATCTCTATCTTTTCTTTCTAGTAATTCTTGCCAAATAACTCATACTAATGAATCAGCAAGTTGTGATCTAATTTGTTCTTTTTCCTCAGGTGGAAACATATCAATTACACGAGAAACAGTTCTGGCTGCACCTGATGTATGAAGTGTAGCAAAGACTAAGTTCCCTGTTTCAGCTGCTCTTAGTGCTAATCTAAATGTTTCAAGATCTCTCATTTCTCAAATCATAATTACATCAGAAGCTTGTCTAAGCGCATATTTTAAACCGTTTTCAAAACTACGAGTATGCGTTCATACTTCCCTTTGTTCTATAATTGATTGTTCATTTTTAAATGTATATTCAATCGGATCCTCAACAGTAATGATATGTTTGTGTTTATGGTTATTGATTGTTTCAATTAATGATGTGAGTGTAGTAGATTTTCATGATCATACAGACCCTGTCACTAAGACTAATCCATGTTTTTTCTTAGTAAAGTCTAGTACTTGTTCTGGTAATCATAAATCTTCGAAACTAGCAACTTTATTTGCAATTGGTCTAAAAACTATTCATAGTCATTTTTTTTCTGAAAATACATTTACTCTAAATCTAGAATGATTCTTTAAGTCAATACCAAAATCTAATTCTAAATCTCTTTTAAATGTATCTCTTTGTTGTTCATTCATTAACCCCAGAATCTGTTGTTGTAATTCTTTTTGATCTAATATTCAATATTCTTCTTGATACCTTGTGTGTCCGAATATTTTAAATACAGGAAAAGTATCACTTGTTAATATAACATCTGACGCATTTCTTTCTAATGCATCTTTAAGAATTTGACCAATAATCATAATATAGTGTTTTAGTGTATATTAATATAATTGTAGCAATAAAAGTAATTTTTGACAAATATTAGATAATATTTTTTATTAAATCATATCAGAATCATTTAGATAGTAGCTTTTGTGTTATTTTTTGAGGACTGTATTCAGTTCATATCTTTTGATATTCGTTTCTACATGATTCTAGTTCTTCTTCATAAGTATAATACTGTTCAAATAATTTATTTATGAAATATGAATCCTGACTTGATTCAGAAAGTTTCTGTATAATGTATTGTTTTGATTTGTTTTTATTTTTGTATTTTTGTATTGAATTTATTGTTTTATGTTCAAGTAAAATACATCAAGATTCAGGGGTGAATTCATCCGTAAGTAATCTTTCTATTGTTTCTTGGTTAAATAATTTTTGCCTCAGATTATTTTTTATATAACTTTTATTCTTGTTTTTGTTTATATAGTTAGAAATCTTTGTTCTAATTATTTCCTCTTCTTGTAGTAAATGTTTTATCTCTGTATAAATTTCTTGAACAAGCTCATTATTGTCCTCAGTTTTAATGTTGAGCTTTTCAATTAATCGCTTATTAGAGGGGAAATATCTAAAATAATACCATAGAGCATAATTCTTCCCTCTTTCTTTTGTTTTGATTATTTTTGGAGTTGTTTTCTTCATATATTATTGTCATTATATTTATAATTATTTTATTTGTTTATAGGAAAAATACAAAATATTATATTATAAATAGATTAAATTATA
>CAJXJP010000079.1 GCA_913055215.1 uncultured Candidatus Altimarinota bacterium
ATTCGATATTATTGATTTATTTCATAAAAAAAAGAATAAAAAAAAGCAGAAAATCTGCTTTTTTTTATATTATATTTCAAATATTTTGAATTTGATTCATATTTTCTAATAAAAAATATGAAAATATACAAACAAAAACTATAAAAAATAACCCAATCGCTAAAATTTTGTACAATCTATCTCTATTATTATGAAAAATATTTGTATCTTCATCCGATAAAATATTACTTACTTTTTTTGGCTTCGTTTTTCTTTCAATTTTATCCTCTTTGTGTAAAAATTCTACCTCTGAAATAAGTTCTGGATCAATATTATTTTTATTCATTGATGGTTTTTTTTCATCAAATAATTCATTTAATATATTGTCATCTTGAGTTGTTTTCATACAGAAAAAATTATTTAAATAAATCTAAAAATTCCTTTAAACATAAGAAAAAAATAATATTTATATCTTGTATTTAAAACTAATTATTTCTATTATATAGTTTTTTTAAATAAATTAAAGATATTTTATAAAAATTGTCTATAGAATTTTGAAAAATAAAAAAAGCCCTTTTTAAGAGCTTTTTTTATTTTAAGTTTGTATTAACAAAATCCCAGTTTACAAGCTTCCAAAATTGTGCAACATATTCTGGTCTAGCATTTCTATAATCGATATAATATGCATGTTCCCAAACATCAACAGTAAGTAAAACTTTATAATCGCCAGTAAGTGGAGTTTCTGCATTTGAAGTAGAAACGATTTCTAATTTTCCTTCAGAGTTTTGAACTAACCATGTCCAACCTGCTCCAAAATTAGTAACTGCAGCAGTTGAGAATTTTTCTTTAAATGTTTCAAAATCTCCAAAATCTCTTTCAATTAATTTTGCAACTTCCCCATTTGCTTCTGATCCACCATTAGGAGAAAGACAATTCCAATAAAAAGTGTGATTCCAAATTTGTGCAGCATTATTAAATACTCCTCCAGTTGAAGTTTTAATTACTTCTTCTAAACTTTTCCCTTCAAATTCAGTTCCAGGAATTAATTTGTTTAAATTAACAACGTAAGCGTTATGATGTTTACCATAGTGGAATTCTAAAGTTTCTTTTGATATAGTTGGTTCAAGAGCATCCATTTCATATGGAAGTTTTGGTAATTCAAATGTCATATTATTTTAATTAATTTTTAATTATTTTTTATATTCTCAGTTGAGAATTATTCTCATTATAGATGAAAAAAATGTTTTTTCAATAAAATATTACAAAAATAGTAATAAAAAAATAAAAGCCGAGGCTTTTATTTTTTTAAAGATTTTTTCAATTTAACTTTCATTTCAGTAAATGAAGCTAAAAGTCTATCTTTTAATTGTTCTATTTTTTCTGGAGAAACATCTTTTACTTGTTCTAGTTCTCATTTTTTTTCTTCATATAAAGCTTCTAGTTTATCTTGAGCTTCAGAAAGAAA
The DNA here is from genome assembly GCA_913055215.1 of uncultured Candidatus Altimarinota bacterium. Taxonomy (GTDB): domain Bacteria; phylum Patescibacteriota; class Gracilibacteria; order BD1-5; family UBA6164; genus CAJXJP01. Next base: position 1,445 of record CAJXJP010000079.1, read on the forward strand.
ATCAATTCATTTCACTTTTAATTCTTCTGCTAAATTATCTCCTTCTACTTTATAAGCATCTGCAATTTCTAATAATTGTTCTTTTTTTTCTGCAAAAAGGTTTTTATTTTTATCAGTCATAATTTCTTTTTCAATATCAGCAAAAAGATTTTTATGAGTATCTATAAAGTTTTGAAGTAAAACTTTAAATTCTCATTTCCCTTCTTCTTTAGAAAGTGCGATTTCTTCTTTTAGATCTTTTGGTTTTTTCTTATTGTAAAAAGATGCAATTACTCCCCCAGCAACATATCCTGCCGCAATTAACAGTAAATTTTTTTTAGACATAAATACTTTTTTATAAGTAAACTCAGTAAAAACTGAGAAAATATAATAATATATTTGTATGCATTATATGTATGAAGAGTATAAAATTCAATATTTTTTAACATATTTTTCAAAAAATGCTTTACATATCTATGAATATCCCTAAAATTTTAGACATATTTATTGATAACTATAAAAACAAAAATGTCATATAATAACTTTTCTGACTGATACAAAAAAGCACTTATCAATGCTGAAAACAACATTAAAGAAATTTGATTTAAAGAATTAAATATTGAGGACGTATTTTTAGAAATTGTCAAAAATTCCAACTGAGGAGTAAAAGAAATTTTTTCTCTTTATTGAATTAATGAAAAATTAACAATTGAAATAATGAATAAATCATTATTCAATGAAAATCCAGACACAAGAAAATGAGTGTATTCATGAATGAATACACGTTTAAAAAACCTTATATTAGGAAGTGTGAAAATCGCTGCGAGTTTTTCTAAAAATAAAGCAAGTTTAGAAGATTTTCTTATTTCTATGCTGAAAAATGATTCGTGGTTTGTTTCTTTCCTTGATTATATCGGAATTGTACCAAGTGATATTGAAAAAAACTTATTAGAATTAAATAGATTTGGAGCTGTAGATGGACAAAAATCTGAAGCAGTTTCTCCTGGTGAATTACCTAAAACTGGTGATGAATCTATTGATAATCTTCTTGGTGCATTAACAAATGGATTATTCTGAGAACAAGCTGGAATGGAAAACGCTGGAATGGAATGAGATTTTGCAGCAACTCCTTTTGATGGAAATAAAAAACAAGAAGGGAAAAAAGAAGATTCTACAACTCCTGCTTTAGACTTTTTCTCAACAGATCTCACAAAAGAAGCACACGAAGGTAAAATTGATTCAATCCTATGAAGAGACACTGAAATCGAAAGACTTATTGCTATTTTAAATAGAAAAACAAAAAATAATCCTGCTCTTGTTTGAGAACCTGGTGTTGGTAAAACTGCAATTGCAGAATGACTTGCACTGAGAATTTCACAAGGATCAGTTCCTTTCTCTATGAAAAATAAAAGAGTCTTATCTCTTGATATGTCTACACTTATTGCTGGAACAAAATATAGAGGTGAGTTTGAATCTAGAATTAAACAAGTAATCGAAGAAGCTTCAAAAGTA
>CAJXJP010000080.1 GCA_913055215.1 uncultured Candidatus Altimarinota bacterium
CCATTATCTTGAAGGTATCATGCAATATTTTTTACATCTTCAAATCCAGGAACATATAATGCAATAAGTGTAACAATCCCAATAGCAGCTAACCCAGATGGAATAGCTTTAGTAAATTTTGGTAAGAAATGCATAATTGCCATTGTCAGAAGAATGAGTCCTCACATAATAAGAGCTGGCATTCATGTAATCCATTCTCCAGCGACTTTAAATTGATCTAGTTGAGCTAAAAATATAATAATTGCTAACCCATTTACGAAACCAAGCATTACTGAATGTGGAATCAAACGAACAAATTTTCACATTTTTGCAATACCAAAAAGCATTTGTAAAAGTCCAGTAAGTATTAATGTAATAAATAAATATTCAACTCATGAAGTGACAACCATCGCAGTCATAACGACAGCCATTGCTCCTGTTGCACCAGAAATCATACCAGGTCTTCCTCAAAAAATTGAAGTTATAAGACCAACTAAAAATGCAGCATGCAGACCAACCATTGGATCAACTTTCGCTACAAATGAAAACGCAATTGCTTCTGGAATGAGAGCAAGAGCTACCGTTAAACCTGAAAGAATATCAGTTTTCAGTTGTCTTTTATCTGAAAATTCTGAAAAAAATCCTTTTTTGTTTAAATATGTAAGTAATAACATAAAAAATATATAAGCCTATTTCTTAGAATAACTCTCTTTTTAAAAAAAAGATAAAGTCTTGAAAGTAATAGAAAATAAAATAAAGAAAAATTGTACAAAAAACTTTGTACAATTTTTTAAACCCGCGCATTTTATGTAGAAATAGCAAAAAGTAAAGATTAACTCAAAGCTTTTAAAATTCTTTCTGCGTGTCATTTTGCTCTAATATTTTTCCAAGATTCTAATATTTCTCCATTTTCAATTAAAAATGTAGAACGAATCACTCCCATAACAATTTTTCCATAATTATTTTTTTCACCATAAGCTCAAAGTTCTTTATGAAGAATCAAATCAGGATCTGAAATCAACTCTACATTTAATTCATGATTAGTAACAAATTTTTTATGTGAATCGATAGAGTCTTTAGAAACTCCTACTAAGTTGACTCCTAAATCTTTAAATTGTTCTGATAAACATGAAAAATCTTTGTTTTCTATTGTACATCCAGGAGTGTTATCTTTTGGATAAAAGAATAAAATTGTTTTTCATTTAAGGATTTCATCAAGTGAAATATTTTTTACATCTCAAGATTTTGTTAATATTTCGTAAGAATTATTTAAGTTCATATAGTTATAATTAAAAAGTATTTCCCCTATTATAGGCAAGAAATATAAAATACAAAATTATAAATGAGAATTATTCTCATTTTCTTTTGACTTATGGAAAGAAATAAATATTATTCCTTTGTGAGAATGATTCTCATTTCAAAAGAATATTACTTGTTCAATAAAGTAACCGCTTTCTTTTCGTACAAAAAGAATCATCCTCTTCACTGATCTTTCAAGAAATTATTATTATATAAAAAAATATCTATGAAAACAATTGGATTAAATCAACAAGAAGTACAATTAGTACTCCCTCTTTTAGAAAACTTTTTAGCATCTGAAAATGTTCTAAACCTAAAAATTAGAAACTATCATTGGAATGTAACAGGAGCACACTTTTCAGAATACCATAAATACTTTGAAGAATTATACGATGATTCAGCTGAAAATATTGATGAAATTGCAGAAAGAATTAGAATGTTAGGTTCAAAGACAAAAGCTTCAATGGGATATTTTTTAGAAAAATCATTCTTAATGGAAGAAGTAAATACAGATGTATCTGCAGATGAAATGATTAAAAACCTGCTTACTGATACAGAAAAAACAATTTCAGAAATGAGAAACGCGATTGAAATTATTAGTGAAACAAACGACTCTGGAAGCGAAGATTTCCTTATTGCATTAATGCAAAAACATGAAAAAAATGCATGGATGTTAAGAAGTATGGCTCAATAATTTGACTTCGATAAAAAAGTATCGTATAATAATTATGTTTTGTAGTAAGAAAAAGAACAACAAGAGAAATTTCTCGAGTTGTTCTTTTTTTTGTGCTTAAAATATATTGATTTCTATAGTTTTTTCTGTCTGTACTTTTTCTCATCATAAAGCCAAAAATAATGCATCATTATTAATAGAATCTCTTGATTTTCATAAAGTTTCACAAATATTTTTAATCCATTCCCCTTTTATTTTTTTTACTCAATGAGAAATTTTTACTATTTTTCCATTTTTTTCAGTAAGAAAATTAATATTTATTAATTGAGGAGAAAGAGTTTTCATATTTATCATTTTTTGATATGAAAGTGGCAATAAATTTACAATATAATCGATTTCAGAATTATTCAGCATTTGCGTTATTTTTTCTTGCCAAAATTTTGCCAATCACTTTGTTTCGATAGGAAGTTTATAATTTCCTATGCTATCTTTAGGGCTTACAATTCCATACATTCATGAAAATATACAGAAGTTATTCTCAAAAAACCTTTGTCCATCATCACTCATTCCAGCATAATCTATTGCGTTAAACATTACTCATGTGTAGCGATTTATAGCTGGAGAGATATTTTGAGGCTCATTAGCGCCTTTCTTTTCTAGTAAAGGAGAACAAAGTGTTTTGTTGAGATGAATTCATTCTTCATATCTATTTCCTGTACATTTTAAATCTTTTTCTGTAACATTTACAGCAATTTCAGATGGTTTTTGAAAATTATAGCTTAATTTTTCAATTCCTAGTGATCATTCTGAATTTTTTCCTTCTGAAGGAGGAAGAAGAAATAATATTTTCATATATTTGTTTTTTAGTAAAAAATAAACT
>CAJXJP010000081.1 GCA_913055215.1 uncultured Candidatus Altimarinota bacterium
CGATTGGCAATATAGAAATAGTACAGAACCTACGAATGTGGATGATGATAGGAGTCCTGCTGAAATGAAGGAACAAAAGGTTGAAGAAATAAATGAGTTTAAAACTCCTCAAATTACTTTTGATAATCTCTATATAGACTATCAAAAAATCTGTCAAGAGAATAATTCAAATCAAGCTCCTCTTGTTGGACCATGATCAATACATTTAAATGATGAACAAAAATTCACATATAGTTGATCTTGCAATTCAGACCCCAGAAGATTAAAAATCGAAAAAAAGATGGAGAAGATTTTAAAATCAAGTGCTCAATTTTGATTCCAATATGCAATTTATAATGTAAATAATCATTCTGCTTTAAGTGAACAAAGACAAGCTTGATTTAAAAAATGAGTTACAGATTGAATAATAGGAATTATTTCACAGCCAAAAGAACTCGCAAAAGCGTGATGGGCTGGTATTGTAGAAACAAAAGAATGACTCGAAAAATTTGCACACTTTTTCATTGGCTTACCACTTATATATGGATATGATGCTCTCGTAGATAATGAAACTTCGAACAAAATTCTGCAAAATGCCAAACAAGATATATCAATAAGATGACGGGAAACAAGATTAGAAATAGAGTCCGTAATTGATGACTTTACAGAATTAAAAAATGATATTGATTTTCTTTTAGAAAATCTTCATACTATACACCCAAAACAAGCTGCATATTACAGATGATATTTAGAAGGTGTGTTCTCAACATTAATATGAGAAGCAATTGCGTTAACTTATATTACAAAAAATGGAAAAGCCGTATCTAAAAAAATACTTACTTCTGATAATGGTAAAAAAATAACACGTAGCATCAAGAAAATGATGCAAGACATAAATATAACCAAAGAAGTTTACCGTATAACAAGAAATGAAGTAGATTTAAAAATAGTCAAAATCTTAGAGAACTGACGTTCTGTATATGGTGACAGCTTTAACGATAGTTTAAAAAGTTCCCTCATACTATGAGATAAACATTGAATAAGAGTCAGAACTCTATATCATTTAATCAATTGAGAATGGTCTGAAGGATGATTTTTTAAATGAGGATTACACAGTCCTAGGAGAGTAGAAGAATTATTAGAAAAATGAAAAATTCGAGTAAAAGCACAACCTTGAGGAAAATGAACTAATTGGGAGTTCGTAGACTATGACACATATATTAATCTTAATAAGGAACAAAGATCTTTAATAAGAATTAATTGATTAAAGACAAATAAGACTTTATTTACATCTGATTGGAGCGATGAAGATATAGCTTTACTTATTCATGAAGCTGATCTAAATATAAGAGATATTCTTACTGAAAAATGACTTCCATTAACTTGAACTCCTGGAAATTTCTGGAGAGATGCTTTAATTAATGGCCAACCTGCCGGTAATATAGTACAAAAATTTACTATAAGTGGAAAATCAATTGAAATAAGGCTTTGATGAAGGTATGATCAAAACTGAAATATTGACTATACCATAGAGACACTATTCCCTAATTAAAATAAACATGAAAATCTTAACTGAAAGAACTTTTACACAATTCAGGCACGATAAGCAATTCCGAGTATATAAAATATATGATACTCCCCTGATTATTCAAGACTACTTTTTTGGGAATGAAATTCGACAAATACATCTATTTGACATGAAAAAACATCAAACTAATCGCATTTCTGGAGGTTGAATACATGAGTATACTTCAGAGAACTCAAATTTTGAAAAAATATATAATTTTTTCCAAATATTAAACAAAATTATAGAGCCTGACAGATTAGGTATACTTGAAGCTTTGTCAGATGATACATTTGTCATCGATTTATTTTGAGATGATATGCAAATCGATTATTTCAGAATTAACAACTTCATTAATGAGAATGATGATATTGATGATAGTTTTATACATTTTGATTATGAAATTGCAGAATATTGTAATTTCTTTATTAACGAACACACAATCAAAGAACGGAAAATTACGTATCCTGAATTTTACATGCTCATGCAAATATTTTTCTGAGTTTATCAAAAAGAAGAATATTATCATGAATTATTAGAAAACGAAAAAAATTGAAAATATTCTGAAATAGAAAATATTCAATGGAAAAATAGAGGAAAGTATGATGAAAAAATATTAGAAGAATTTTTTATTCTTCAACTCATGAAAAAAGATATTTCTGGTGCTTTTGGTCCAATTTATGAAAAAGACGAAAATTGAGAAAATACCGAAAAAATTCTCTTTGAATGAATAAAAGTTCAAAAAATATTTGATAAAAATTGGTCTGAAGAAAAACAACAAAAATCTGCAAAAGAAATAAATGAATTATTTGGTGACGAAATAGTAATTACGGAAGAATAATTATTAGTTATAGTTCATTGATTTATAAAATTTTATATATTAATTGATGAGTTATGAATAAAAAAATACTAGAAATATACAATGCATATAAAGCTGTGTGTCCTCATCATTTATGAATGATTTGAAAACAATTTTATATGACTGAATATATAAAAATATGATTTCAAGATTTCATCAATCATGTTTACCTTGATGTCTGAAAAGATGAATTACATCTTTCGAATTCAAATTTTGTAAAAAAGATGCAAAAATATTTTCAAAATACTCCGAAGATTATGAATAATATTTGATATAGTTTCGAAATGGAAGAAGGATATAATTTCCGAGTTGATTGAGAAAATATTTGAACTATTTTATTATCATGACTTTGAAAGTTTTATTTTCTATTACATAAAAAAGATACTGAACAAGAAAAAGAAATTATCAAA
>CAJXJP010000082.1 GCA_913055215.1 uncultured Candidatus Altimarinota bacterium
ACTATCGTAAGTTTAGTAAAATAAAAAAATCCCCGTAGGGGATTTTTTTATTTTAAGAAATTTTCTTTTTTTTCGTCTAATAATTTTATTCTGCTATAAATTTCTGATTGTGATTTTTTGTTATTCTTATAATACTCTAGAATATAATCAGTAATATTATCAACAGATTCATTGAGTCACTCATTTTTCTCTGCTGAAAGTTGTTTTTGTGAATCTAATTCATAGATTTCTTCATTAAATTCAATCCCTGGAAGAATATTATAATCTGAGAAATTATTTTTAATGCTATCTAAATCCTCGTCATCTAAATATTTATTAGGAATAATTACTATTTCATCACGAGTAAATGAAGTTAAATCAAGTGTTGAAAGTATTTGTTTTGCTACCTTAATATTTTTAAAGTTTGCATCTGTAATAACAAAAATTAAATCGAAACTCATAACTGTAGCTCTAGATATCATTTCCATACCGGCAGCCAAATCTCAGACAAGAATCTCTCACTGATTTACATTAAAGTGATTCATAAATACCTTTGCCATTTCATAATAATCACACATACTTTCAATTCCCCTTTTATCATCATCTATAAATCCAAGACTCATGAGTTTTACATTATTTTGAATAATAGAATTTTTATGAATAAAATCATGTTTTAAATCATAGAATCAGTCAGATTCCTTTGGTAGGTAAATTCTGTCTTCCCACGCAGTCATTTCAGTTGAACCCGTATACTTCATTATTTCATGTTTTTTTTGACCAAAGCAGACTAAATTATCTAACTGTTTCTCCATTCATAAAGCAACGGCTAAATTTACATTAGAATCTAAATCAAGAGCCATAATATTGAGTTTTTCGGCTAATTTTTTAATAACAAGAGAACTGAGTGTAGTTTTTCCAGCTCATCATTTTCAAGCGAAAGCAATTTTCATATTTTCTGATAGTTAATATTAATGTACTTTTTTATCTCATTTTAATATATCAAGACAATTCAATCTCTCTATAACTTCATTTTTATTTACTTTTAAATTTAATATATTATTCACTATTAAATCTAAATTGTTTTGTATAGCTTCTGGTAATTTATCAGAGTCAAGGTTTCATTTTATATCCATTTTCATAATATCTTTTGAAAATGGGATAGATCATAAAAAGTTTATATTTTCTCAAAAATATTTTTGAATATAATCTAAATCTGTATCATTTCTGACTTTATTTGCAATAAAATATACATTTTTAAAGTCAATAAGTTTCAATGTTTTATAGATATCTTTTGCTACATCTAGATTTTTTGAATTTGGTTCAAGTGGAATAATTACATTATCCATACTTGCGACAATTCCCTTTCCAGCAACTTCTGAGCCTGCGGCAAAATCAATAAATACAATTTCGTCTTCCTTTTCTTGTAAATTAGCAAGATAAACTTTAATAGTTTCATTATACGGACACATTCAAGTTACTCATATACGGCACTCTCTTGGACTTCATAATTGAATCAGTCTAATATTTCATTTTCAATACGCAGTTTTATTTATAATTTCATCAGAACAATCGGTTGAAAAAATATATTTTCAATTCTTTGGAGCGTATTTTCTATCATATTCACTGGATTCAGATCATGCTAATTTGAAAATTTCTGGTTTTAAATCTCATAATTCCAGTAATTCTTTTTGATTAGAAAAACCTAAATAATCAATAAGATTTTTGTTTGAATCAGCATCAATAGCTAAAATATTTTTATGCTTCGATAAAAGCTGTGTTAGAAAAACTGATAGAGTAGTTTTTCAGGCTCATCATTTTCAGATAATTGCTAATTTCATTGCTTATTTTTATATATTAAAATAGAATTTATTAGTTCATTTTTTGGATGAACTTCAATAACAGGTGAAAATACTTTATTTAATAAATTTGTATTTACTGGCTTGTATAATAATTTTCTGACTCAATGACTTGAACGAATAAGAAGACTATTACACTTTATTTTCTTTACATTATCTATTACTGTCTGAGTATTAGAATATTGAAATATTAATGCTGCTAGTATTACTGAATCGTAAACTTTAGGTGTTTGATAACTTTCAGCGTTTCAATAAAAATACTGTATTTTATTAGATAGTCACATTTTATTAATAACTTTAATTCCAAGTTCTATCGCATCATTATCACAGTCTATAATATCTATTTGGATATCATAATGGATTGCAAGCATTATGGCAGACAAAGGAAAAGAGCCTCATCATATAAATAAAAGCTTTTTAGTAGATGTGTTTACAAAAGACATTTGTAGAAATTCTAATCTTGAAAGCTCATAATAATTATCATAGTACATGAATGTTTTTAAATAATTTTCAGCATTACCTGAATTAATGAGATTGTTTGCATAATATTTTTCCATACAACATTCAGCATCTCAGCATTTTGTTTGGAGAGTTCTTAATTCTCATTTTCACAACATCTTAATGTAAAATCAAGAGTTATGCATTACTGTAAAATTATACAGGTTAGAAAATGCCATGTTTGTTTTAGTTGAAGGCATATAAGTTTTTAACTCATTTATATTCCTAAATATTTCTTTTATCATTTTGATGTATTAATTGAAAAGAGATAATAAATCTCAATAATTTGGTTAATAATTTTTATCAAAATAAATTAAATTGTCAAAAGTTTTTTCTTTAACGAACTTATTTAATATATACCGAATATATTTGTTTTTATAATTCAGATGCAAAAAAATCCCCTACGGGG
>CAJXJP010000083.1 GCA_913055215.1 uncultured Candidatus Altimarinota bacterium
ATTAATGCAAAGAAAAGTGTATTTTAAAAATAAGCCAAAAAATTGAGATTTGATTCTTTTTATGAACACAAGTTCTTATATTTCTGACTTTGAAGATGCATCTCCAATATCACAAAAGCAATGAATCAAAGTAGTTGCAAAAAAACAATGAAATAATTTTAAAATTTATCCAGATAATCATGATTTATAATCATATCTCCGAATTAATAGGGAATACACCTATTTTAAAACTTGATCCTAAAAAAACAGGATTGAAAAATATTGATCTATACGCAAAGCTAGAATATATGAATCCTTTTGGTTCTCTGAAGGATAGAATTGCTAAAAATATGTATGATGAAATCAAAGATGATGTTATTAAAAAAAATAAAACTGTATTGGAGGCATCGAGTTGAAATACATGAAAGGCACTTGCTTTACTTACTTCATGTGATGAAGTAGATTTTCAAATTGTATCAAATAGAATGAAAATATCTGAGTATAGAATGATAATGCAACTATCTGGTGCATCAATTGAAGAACTTCCATGAATTTCTGATTGTCCAGATTTAAACGATCCAAATAGTTATACTACAGCTGCAATGAATATGGAAAAAAACAATCCTGAAAAGTATCATTACACAGATCAATATTTCAATAAGAAAAACTATGAAGCTCATGAAGTATCATGAGATGAGATTAACGATTCACTTGGAGTGGTTGATTTCTTTTTCTCAACACTTGGAACAACCGGGTCGTCTTTTGGAGTAGGTAAAAAACTAAAAGAATACAATGAAGATCTAAAGATATATTGAATAGTAGCTGATGCATGACAACACATTCCTGGTGCTAGAAACTCAAATGAATTGTGGGAGGTAGGGTTTTATAATAAAGATTTTTATACAAAAATATTACCAGAATCTACAGATAGTTCGATTACGGGGTCTCAAGATTTAATAAAAAACTTTTGAGTTATGTGTGGACCTACAGCTTGAGCTGCTTACAGTTGAGCGATTAAAGAGTTAATGGAAATTGATAAAACATTAGAATGAAAGCCAAAAATGAAAGCGGTTTTTATTGCTTGCGATAGAGTTGAACCATATCTGAATTTTTATAGAGTTCATAAACCAGAATTATTCCAGCATAAAGTTTCTAGTAAGCCAAAAGTAAGTGATATTAATGAAATCGATATTAGTTTAAATCTAAATTCAGAATCATTAAAATGAAAACTATCAGATTATTTTATTGTTGATATACGTTGAAACTTTCCTTACTCGGTATGACATTTGGATTGATCTATCAATATTGTTGATGAAAATTTTGCTATGATGATTGAAGAATGAAAAGTATTTCCAAAATCCAAGAAAATACTAGTAGTTTGCCGTGTTTGAACTATTTCTAATAAATATGCACAATTTTTATCTCACCAAGGATATGAAGCATATTCTCTTGATTGATGATTTACACGCTGGAAAAAAGAAATTAACTAAAAATTATGCCTAATTATTATTGTGAAATATGAAATTATATTTTTGAGCCATTAACTGAACCAAGAAAACAAAAATTTTCACAAGTCATTAAAAAAATAAATTGATGAATTATTTGTGATTTATGATGTTGATATTCATGAATTTACTGGGCTTTGTGATATTTTGAAAGAGTTGATGAGATTAATTTTTATGAATATTATGAGAATTATATTGAACAGATTAATAATTTTCTTGATATACTTTCTCCTGACTATTTAGAAGAAAACTTTTCAGAACTTATTTTATTTCTACAAGAAAATAATCTTATTCAGAAACATAAAAGTTACCACGATATTGCGGAGGAGTTATTGTGAAAAATATGAGACATTAAAAAAGTAGATTTCTTAACAGACTTTTCTGATAAAAAATTTGATACTATTTTAGCTAACGAATCAATTGAATGCGTTAATGATTCTCATGAATTTATAACTGTTATACAGAATATTTATAAAGCATTAAAATTAAATTGAAAACATTATTTCGTCATGCTTTCGTATGGAGAAAAAAATCAAGTAACTGAAGAGTTAATTAAATTAAAATTAGAATGAAACTTTGATTTTAATTCAGAGCTGCTTGAAAAAATATATAAAAATAATTGATTTAAATCAATTAAAATATTGGAAAACATTTTTCCAGAATTGTGAAATAGGGGACATTATCTTTATTGAGAATGTATTAAAAAATAACAATATTTATTATGTTAATAAAATATATTGAGTCTGAAAAATTACTACCTCATGAATTAACAGATAGTAATCAAGTCAAAAATGTGTTACAGAGTTTATCGACTGAAAAAATATTAAAAAATGCTGTTGTAGTAGATAGAGATACCAATTTAATATTGGATGGTCATCATAGATACGCTGCGTTAAAAAAATTATGAGTAAAATATATACCAACAATTCCAGTCGATTATCATTCTGACAATATCGTATTAGGTTTTTGGAAAGAATGATTTACTGACACTAAATCAGATATCATATCTAAAGCAAAAAGTGGATTCTTATACCCTATTAAAACAACTAAACATAGTTTTAATATGAGTACAGAAATCAACTTAGATTTATAAAATAAAAAAATCCCCTACGGGGATTTTTTTATTTTACTAAACTTACGATAGT